>DUJK01000044.1 GCA_013329925.1 Candidatus Poseidoniaceae archaeon | reverse complement strand
GTGTAGATGGATTCTTCTCTCTCGAGATGTTCGAGTAAAATCACTAAATCTCTGCCATTGGATTTACTCCAAGCCGCCAATTCATCTTCACAAGTTATTATGGATGATTCTAATTCTGAAACCTTTGATTTAGCAGTAGCAATCATTTCGCTAGGCGAGCCTTTTCCCGCGGGAATTTGGATTGGCTTTGCACCAAGTTCACTTAGTCCGATTTGAACTGCGGCACCATCAGAACTTTTGCAGGCGACTGCTATGATACCTGGTGAGGTTTGCAATTCTATTTCGGACATCATGTCAGCAAATACGACATGTGCTTTAGATGCTTTAGCCGTTTCAGCGATATAAATTTCCAACCCTTCAAACCCAGCCATTAACTCGAGTGGTATCCCAAGCGGCTCAACTCTACTTAGTGCTTTTATTCGCTCATCTAAATTAGAAATATCTGATTGTGCGTCTCGGATCTGATCGACCAATGCGAGAGCTGAATCGATTTTATCCCCCATCGAGATAGTGAGTTTGTTGGCTTCCACAGCAGATTTTGCCCCACCTGTATTAGTGGCATTTAATTCCGCTTGAAGAGCTCTTGCTTTGATAATCATCTGGCTAATATGATCGGAGTTATCAGTATTGATTGATTTGCCTACGCCAATGCCGTCTTCGAAGTTACCATATTCCTCAATGTGAACACATCCAAGACTTGCGCATGTGCGCAACACATCTTCGATTTTACCAACTGGTGCCGCAACGGTAAGTCGGGACATATCAGCAGTTTCGAACATGTAAAAAACCTACAAAGAAGACATTGTTTTCAGTAGATGATCTACTGCTTTTGATTGATTCTTTTCAGCCGTTGTTTTAATCAAATCAACCGCTGTTGAACCTTCCGAGATTACCTTTTCAGCCGCTTTTGAGGCTTTACTTCTTGCTTCATCAAGAGTTGCTTGAGTGTTAGATACTGAATCATCAGCAGATTTGTTGACAATTTCAGTAGATTTTTTCCTCGCATCTGACACAATTTTGTTAGCGTCGTCTTTTGCCGCAGACAGTTGTCTTGCAGCCTCTCGCTCGGTTTGCTTGATTTTGCGTAGAACCTCGGCCATACTCAATTTCATCACCTACATAAAGTCCAATTATAGGGGGTTTATGAGTGTAATGATTTTGTTAGTTCTAAAAAATTATGCAAAACGTGGTATGTAACTATTTTTCTGCCTTCCATCCTCTAAATCTGCTGGCCATGCCAAATGGCAATAATAACCTACCCTGAACCTGCTGAAATCCCACTTTTTTCATCAGATTACGATAATATCGATTTGTCCCATAATGAGAATAGGTTTTTGCCAAACCTTTCCACGGGTGATTTTTCTTTTTGGTAACGTAACGCGCCATTAACTGAACAACTGTTGACATCCAAATCCTACCGGCAAGGCCATGCAACCAATTGGCTTTACCCGCATCACAGATGACCAATTGTCCACCTGGCTTCAAAACTCTTAAGATTTCTTCAAGGCCCTTTTCTTTATCTTGAAAATCACGGAATGAGAATAAACAAAACACCCTGTCATAGGTATCATCTGGTAAAGGTATTGATTCGGCAATCGCCTGCACATAATCTGCCGGTGATTCCCCTCTGGAAGTTCTTGCCGTATCGACTCTCTTTTTTGCCACCTTGAGCATCTCTGGAGAAGGGTCTAAGCAAGTCAAATCAACATCTGTTATGTCTTCAGCGAAAGAACCAGGGCCGCAGCCAACTTCTAACACCTTCATTCCGGGTTTTGCGTGCTCTCTGACATTTTTTCGCCAAACTTTGTCTTGTCCAAAAGTCATTAAACGATTGACTCGGTCGTAATTTGGAATTGATTCCTCGAGTTGAGATTCCAAAATCTCCCACTCATCAAGATCGATACCAGACGGGTCGTAACCACCTGTAGCACTCCTACTTGCCATGTTACGCCCTCAAGCCCGTCCTCTTTGGATATATCGTTAGAATTCAAGCGATACGCTCGACGGTTTCTGGAGTGATACCTTCTTCTGGAGTAACCCTGAATACTAAAATCTTCAAGTTCTCAGGTGCGTTTCTAAACTTCGAGACCATCATTGAAGTCTCAAAATCAGTACCAACTGTCCTTACTTGGAATGATAATACCATGTCTGCTATCGAGGCCAACTCTTGCTTTATATTTGGCGAAAGACCATCTGTTGATACTGAAATAAACAATAGCCCACGATACATTTGTGCATGTGCTTGAAGCATTCTGACCATAGCCACAACTCTTGCAGGGTCATCTCTTTGCAAAAAGAAGTCTAAGCTGTCAATAACTGCCCTAAAATAAGGTCCTAAAGCCATTACTTCGTTGGTAACTTCTGTCAGGTAATCTTGATTATTTTCCTCAACAAATCTTGTCTGAGCAAGCCTTTGAATGTCTTCCAGCCTAAAGCCTTCCAGACGATATCTACTTGCTAAAAGTTCTTTTTCTAAAACGTTAGAATTATATTCTTCACCTATAGTTCTAACATTGATGTCTAATGGCCAATCATATTTTTGGAAAATGCGAACTATCTCAGCTTGGCCTTCATTAGTTGAAATGTAGATGGTATTCTCTGCTTCTTCGGCGGGAGATACAAATTGCTTAGCAAATAATTCACTACCTGAACCAGTATCGGTAAAGGCAATCATAGTAAATCCTCTAGGTACACCACCGCGCATCTCATTATCGAATTTCGGCACACCAAACGAACCCACACTGCCGAAGAATTCCTCATCTTCGGAGTCAAATTGTACTTCTCTGGCCATATTTTCACACTCAATGAATTACTACTTGACCTCTATCAACTAAATCTGTGCAGTACAAGTCTAGGTTCGATAATACCAATGGCGGTGTTTGGTCGGGCACGTTTAAGATTACTGATAGAACATCCTGTTGCCTAAAGGTGTTGATGAAGGTATGCAAGTATTCTGCAAGCATTCTATCTTCATTGTAAATTGCCAGAGCATTTACGCTATCGATAAAGACAAAATTTCTCTCAGATTGGTTGGTTTTGAGAATGTATAGGGTTCTAAGTAAGATTGATTCAAGCATGATTGGACTATCGACAAAATGAACATTGTTGTATGGAATGTTGGTACCGCCCAAAATCCCGGAGGAAACTAGATCGATAAATTGAATTTCAGAAACATCAATGCCAACCGACTCAAAGCCTTTGATCACCTCGGCTGCACCTCGGCTTGCAGAGATGTAAACTCCTTTCATCTCAAACATTTGTAGTAGAGGTATGAGCGTGCTTGCCGTAACCATGAACGAATTTGAGTTACCACACCTAACTTGAACTGAACTGTTTAGCGATACCTCGGTTAATTGGTCGGCAATTCCTTGGTCTAATTCAAACATCTCACGAACCCCATCTATTCACATTATCATTTACTGCGCCCCACTTGAGCATTGGGGTTAACATAACACCTAGCGGCGTTAATTCAATTGCATGTTTGGCCCTGCTATGGGAGGTGCCCCGCATTTTCACTACCTGTAAGAATCTCAACAAATGACCCATACGTTCAATGTCACCAAGAACGATTATCCCATCACATATCGCTTCTTCAACACCAAATGATGACCAGTGAGCGTTTTCTGTTGCCGATGTTATTTCGGCAATTAATATTGTAGTGCAGCCCAATGTTGCGAGTTTTTTACCCAAAGTGAACAAAAAATCTCGGATGAGTTGTTCTGATTTGATTTTGTAACATAGTGTTGTGACCGAATCGATAACAAGTCTAGTTACACCAATTGTATTGACGATATCCACAATTGACTTGATTAGGGAATGAACGTCTTCTAAATCAAAGGTTGACTTTTCTAAGCCAAGCCAAGAATACAATACATCCATATCGAAGACATTTATCAATCCAGTATCTACCATTTTCATATCAAAAAATCCGAATTGGCGTATGTTTTCCAATAATTTCACGGATGGCTCTGTTGCGGTAAAATGGGCACATGCTTCCCCGGCATTGGCGCCTCTGACAAGAAATTCCATGCCCAATGTTGTTTTCCCTGAACCACAAGTTCCGGCTGCCAGTACTGTAGAGCCGTAAGGTATTCCTCCGCGTAAAATCTCATCAAGTCCATGGACTCCTGTTACGCATCGGTCACGGGAGTACATACCAACTGGCTGCATGGGGAACATTACCCCTAACGCCCTGAGGTTCATGAAGCATCCGATTATTTAACGGGACTGCAACCTGTAAAATCAAACCAAATTGACAATTCCAGGATTTGGAGTTGATGAAATCTGCCAGTCAATTTGCGTTGGTGGAAATATTGGTGGCAGATATTCTAATGACTGGCTTGGAGTAAGGAAAAACCCGGTGTCTCCACCCCATTCGACTCTCATTACTTCAAATGGTTGAAATTCACTAAGTTGAGTGTAACTTAAGATTACAACTCCACCGCCATCATCAATTAAATTCAATTGGCCTACTCCTAGAAACCCTTCACCGCCCAAGTCAATCACGTGGTCGGCCAAACCGACATCTTGTGAACTGGGATCCCCGGTCATTATGATTGTAGATAATCCCGAAACAACTCCCTCGGTCAACAAAAGATTACTGTTTAGGTTTGGAGATATATGAGACAGACTCCAACCTCTAAGATCGATTGCAAAGTCATTTGGATTATACATTTCAATCCATTCAGGAGCACCAGATACTGAGCGAGGACTTATTTCTGTGATGATTAAATTATTGGTACTCCTGCCGCCATTATGAACCTCCAAGATAATCAAAACCTTTTCTGAGCCTGTTTGTAATTCTTTGAAAGCTGTTGATGATGCAGAAGCAGTCCCCCTTTCAGTGCCTCCGGAAAACAATACTATACCATCCCTTTGCGAATCATCACTTTCGGTAATTTTGATGCTTAAGTGGAGGCTAAATGATTCACTTAATCCCAAACCGGCTAACAGGCTACTTTCGGTAACATTATGCAGAGCAGAGACTCTATCAAAATCTATAGAATAGCCATCTATTAAGCCTGCCATTACAACACCCGAATTTAATTCTTCAAGCGATTTTTGATGCCATTGAGACGTTGAGTTTTGATAATCGTAAGTCCCATCCTCAAAGACTGGAACATACCATCCACCATCAGATGTTAAGCGGTCCATTCCTTGTGCAGCTGAACGGTCTAACCGATCTACTGAAGTATCATTGGATCCCATTTCTAATTGTGCAAGTGACAAAAAAGCGGTCAATATCATCAAAAATAGAGTAAATGCAGAAAGGAATTCAATCACTGCAGTCATACCGCCCTCATCTTTTCTAATAGATGAGGTTGGACCTGAGACCATGTATATGCCAGCAGCAACAGACTCAAGAGTTTGCCGGATGAGATTTCAAAAAATCCTTAGTTTTAGACATTTTTACTGTTATTGGAGCGATGAGTCTTTGAATGCCAATTGTGAGGAGGTTACATGGATGAGGTAGTTGTGAGACATACTTTTGTACAAAAAATCTCTCTTAACACCGTACTTTTCATGATATTTGTAGCATTTTTATCACCAAATTTAATTGTTGGAGTTCAAGCATCTTCCAACGGAGATTTAGCAATAATTGGCTCAAATCCAGATGCAGATGACCTAATACCTGCATATACTTCTAGTATTTTTTCTGTAGAAATTGAAAATTTAGACTCTGTACAATCACCAACCCGAATTGTAAATTGGTATGTCTGCGAAGGAGTCAAACTTGCAAATACTTGTATCAATACCGCTACTGAAAGTGGATTTATTGACATAAGCCCGTTATTGCCAGGAGAGAATAATACATTCTTCTCTGGCACTGAATTCTATCCAAACGGGTTTAATTCAACTTTGACCATACTATTTCAATTCGACCAATTTGACTTCAACCCTGGTAATGACATGCTCTCAATTCAAATTAATTCAACTAGAGAATTCACTGATTTGAATGTTGAGACTGGTGAAGATATTATTTCAGGATTAGATGAAACTTCAATCTATCAAGGAAATACCATTCTCAACAAGGACACAAATTACTCTTTACAATATACTGGTAGCGCTAACATTTGTGCTAGTTGTCAATTAAATGCTACGATAGGCTGGCAAATATGGAACTTAAACGAGACAACACTTTACGCAGAAGAATATCTAAACGAAACTAATTTCCCACAATTCAGTTTTTATCGCTCCTACCAACAAAGTTTGCCGACATTTTCTTTTCCGATGGACGGCATTTATAATCTGAAATATGGCGTTTTTAATTCAACTGGAGACCCTTATTCAGATTTAATTGAAAGCAACAATCTAAACACTATCGTTATTACAATAAATACTGAATTAGATATACAAATCAACAGTATGTATCCTAGCCACAACCCTATTGATTCAAATTACCTATACGGAGAGAATATGTTAACTGGCGAAATTTCAAATGAAGGTAACAAGACTCTTTTTAACTTGACAATCACAATGACCGTCAATAGTAATCAAAATCAGCAACTAGATGAGTCGATCTGCTTTATTGGCGAACTAGCTCCAAGTCAATCAATAAGCTGCCTATTTGACATAATGGTTCAAGGAAATAATCTAAATTTAAAATTAAGCGCTCCCACTTCGTTAAACAATCTCATGGATATCGATCCTTCCAATAATGAAATTATCGAAAATACAGATGTATTGATTTCACAAATTAA
>DUJK01000101.1:2206-3479 GCA_013329925.1 Candidatus Poseidoniaceae archaeon | reverse complement strand
TTTGAACCATTTCCAATGAAACCAAAAACACCATTGTGTTTTGAACCTAATTCTACAACATTGTCAGTGTATTGTGGGGATAGTAAATTGCCACGACTTGACATTTGCGCGAGAAGTAATACTCCACCATCTCGGCCAACATCTTTCCAAGCAGCCTGTAAGCCATCTACAATATCTGCTCCTGAAATTAAATGGGCAGTAACTAGATCGGCCCAGCTCTTAACATCATAGACGCCACCCATTTGGTCACGACTAATTTTACCAATATCGGCAAATTTCCGATCTTCAAAAATTAGTAAATCCATATCCTTGGCCTTTTTACAGAATGCACGCCAACTTTCTTTAGACCAATCATCAATTAAATCGACATGCGTCTTTAGAGCAGCAATAAATGGTCCCACGTCATCTAATAATTTATTTAATCCATCCATGGTTTTCCTATCTGCTGCAAGGCAAACTAAACTTTGTTTGCGACACACAACTTCCATGTAAGTTCTGGCCATTGGGAGTGCATTACTAGACCAACGCCCCCCCCATACATCTGAAGCCTCCATGGTATGGCCGAAGTGCTACTTGTCCTCATAACTTACGGATGGGTAATTTTGATTTGAATTAATTACGCCAAGTTCTTCAAAGTGAACTTTTTGAGTAGTAACATGCGAGAAGCCGTATTCATCACCTGTTTGGTTTTGACGGCTTCACTTTCTGGTTGTTTCGGTGAACAGGAAACCGAGGAGACAGAGGTCGAACAGGGATTTTATCCAGATATTTATTCCCGTCATACATTGGATTGGAATTGGACTGATAGTTACTCATATGTTTTACAACCAGGCCCACATGCTGCCCTTGAAGTTCAAGAAGCAACAATCACAGTTGACACTACAGGAATTTGGGGAGGAGGCCCTAATAGCGCTGACGTTCATTTATCATACTGGCTACCTTCCAATACTGAAGCAGGTGAAAAAGTACCTGTTATTGCAGTTGTAAGTCCATATTTTTCTTATGGGCAGCCTGGAGATGAATCCAATCCGACCAATATTGTCGCGGCTGGTCGAGGCGAATTCATCTATGATAATTTCATACCCCACGGTTATGCTTTGGCTCAAGTTGCGGTATTTGCTACTGAAGAAAGTACAGGCTGCTTCGACTATCGTGGAGATGGAGAAGGGCTCGGCATACATTCAGCAGTTGAATGGCTTGGCGATCAAGAATGGAGTAATGGAAATGTTGCAATATATGGGAAATCATACGAAGGCGCTACTGCATGGGAAGC
>DUJK01000101.1:1242-1814 GCA_013329925.1 Candidatus Poseidoniaceae archaeon | reverse complement strand
CTCTACAAAAATGGTAGTGCAGAAGCACGGTCTCAAATTATGCATTCTAATTATGGTAGCAGTATTTTAGATTATGATAACGACGATCTTGATAACTTATGTTCAGATGTAGTTGAAGGATTCCTTGCGGGACCAACTCGATATGGTCTTGGTGAATTAGATCCATATATGGCAAATTACTATGATGAGAGAAGCCATATTGATAAGGCACTAGGAACCTACAATGGTAGTATTTACTGGGTTCAAGGAATGCAAGATTGGAACGTAGATCCACACCAAGTATTTGGCGGCCCACCAGGCACCAACTGGTATCAAACCTACATTGATTCGGGATATGAAGTAGCGGGAATGCTAGGTCAGTGGGAACACAATTACCCTGATCAATGGTCAAAACATAATGCACAAGATTCTGGATATGGAGGCGAAGCAATTCACAATATGACACGTTGGGATTGGGGCCAAGATTTGTTTGAATGGATGGAGTACTACCTCAAAGGAATAGGGCCAAAACCTTCCTTACATGCACAAATCCAGAGAAATGATGGAGAGTGGCGAATTGAAGATACATGGCC
>DUJK01000101.1:0-921 GCA_013329925.1 Candidatus Poseidoniaceae archaeon | reverse complement strand
CCTTTAGATGCTGAACGAATCCAATTAGATATGTCACAATGCCAATCTACAGGCACTTTTACTGGAACTGCAGGATTAGCACTTGGCGGAGACGCCACAGTCACTACAACTTGCCCACCAATGTCAGAGGATACCGACACTCACATTTCTGGATTAGCAACATTCCACCTTACAGTAGTCCCTTCATTTGATGGCGGGCAAGTATTCATAGAAATGCAAGATTCCGAGACAGGAATTAGATTGGGCCATGCAACTATGGACGTTCGTTACCATGCTGGTGGTTATGAGGCTCAAACCGTTTTACCCGGTCAAACAATTACCATGCTAATGGAATTCCAAGGAATTGATGCTTTATTACCAGCAAATCATGGTATTACTTTTGTTATTTCTGAATCAGGCGAAGACTACCTACCTCCAGCCTGCACTCCTTCTTGCTCAATGCATGTTATTCCAAGTGTTTCTACTGTTGAGATACCAGTAATCCTCCGAGACGGTGGCGATGTACTAATTACCCCACAGGGTGAAGATGCAGCAAATAACCAATGATCAACCTATACTTCGCAACCGAAGGGCGTTAACCAAATCCATCCTAGTAACTAGTCCAACCAATAGGTCTTGTTCAGTCACCAGTAATGCTTCAACTTCAACCAACCTTCTTCTAGCCTCCGCAACAGATAATGAAACATCGATAACTGCCGGGTTTCTATCCATTACCTGCTCGATTAGACCAGTTCTATGAGCCCCTTTTTGAAGTAAACTACCTTCTGAAACAATTCCTAGAATATTACCTTGTTCAGATATCACTGGCAACTGACTGATGTCTCCCTGCACCATTCTGTCAATAGCCGTTTGAACAGAATCCTGTAAATGTAATGCTTTGACATTTCTTTCCATTATGTCTTCAACACTGTGAAGTTTTTC
>DUJK01000134.1:14184-14453 GCA_013329925.1 Candidatus Poseidoniaceae archaeon | reverse complement strand
CCATCAAGTAAAGTATTGATTGCTTTAGTAAATGGAATGTCGATATTTTCATCTTCAGCCCGTTTGATAAACATCCGTGCGGCTCTAACTCCTTCGGCGACCATTGTCATCTCTGCTAATGCTTCATCAACTGATAATCCAGTGCCCAATTTTTCTCCCATCCGTCTATTTCTTCCATATGGGGAAGTTGCGGTAACATACAAATCGCCAAGTCCGGCTGGACCAAATGCTACTTCAGCTCTAGCACCAAGTTGTGGTAAAAGTAAGCA
>DUJK01000134.1:0-13854 GCA_013329925.1 Candidatus Poseidoniaceae archaeon | reverse complement strand
CCTTCTTTGAAGCCAGCCATAAAAATCGCCGCTTTGAGGTTGTCACCGCCTAAACTACCAGTCTTCTTTAGGCCATCAACCAGGCCGCAGGTAAGAGCTATGACATTCTTGAACGCACCCCACAATTCAGCACCCACCGGGTCAGAAGCAGCATGGAGAATGAAAGTTTGAGTTGTTAATGTCTCAGCAAGGCGTTTTGCTACTGATTCATCTTCACTGGCAACAAGTGCAGTAGTGATTACTCCACCTGCTGCTTCTGGGGCAATAGTCGGCCCTGTAACTACGGCTAGCGTATTGTGCTTATTTGCCGCATCTAACTTCTCATTAATTGCTTCTGAGATTAACCGCTTGCCTGGTGCTAAGCCTTTTGCTAAGTCAATGAGGACATGCCCTGGCCTCAAGTGTGGGATTATATCATCTACTACATCTAATATTACTGAAGAAGGTATGGCAAGAACGACTATTTCAACGCCATCCAGTGCTTCATCTATTCGCATAGTTGCTTCTAATCCCTCAACAGAATGATCTGGTAAGTACTTTTTATTGATTCCATCCATGGTAATAGATTCATAGACTTCTTGTTCAATTGTCCAACCTTTAACTTTATGACCGTCCAAAAGCCACATTCTTGCGACCGCAGTACCCCAATTTCCCAGACCGAGAATCGCTATGTGTGCCATGATGACCGAACTTGCGTTCTGTATCGCGCTTATGTTAGTTACCGATGATAGGCAAGAAAAATATTGATTTGGTTATGTCTAGAATATAACGAGGTTAGAAAAGATCATCATCATCTTCTTCAAAGTCAAAGACGTCTTCTTCAGCCTTCTTATCTTCTTTTGTTGCTGGTTTCTTAGTTGTTTTACTCGCTTTTTTAGCCTTAGATGCGGGTTTCTTGTCCTTCTTATCAGCCTTCTCTTCTACAGGTTCCGCAGGTTCAGCAGCTTTTGCAACTTCAGGTGTTGGTTTAGGTGCTTCTTTCCTTGCATTGGCAATTTCTAATTCCCTTGCGGCAATTTCTTCCGTAGAGCGGCCTGTTTGTGCTGCTAGGCTCCTTCGACGGTCTTCTCTTGCTTTACGCTCTAATTGTTTGTGCCTTGCTTTTTCGATGTTTTGTAACATATACATCGCATCATGTTCTAACAACGGCGAATCGGAAATCAAAGTAATGTCTAGCCAACCGCCTTCTTCAACAATAAATTCTGCAAGAGGTTCAAAATTAAGGTCTGACTTCTTTATTTGAGTATAGTGCATTGCATTACCAGTTCGATGCTCGACGCCAGAAAAGTGGCAATAAAATTCCTTTGTTCCAATGGATTCTCTAACTTGGTCAAACATTTCCCCGTAATCTTCCGAGGTTCTCATGCTGCCATGCCCCCTAGAATGGATATGGGCAATGTTGAGTACAGGAACAGTTCCTTCTACGTGGTTTACCACTTCTAGGACTTCTTCTAGACTACCCCATAATTCTTGACGGCCAGAAGTTTCAATGCCAATCTTTGATGGAGTTCCATCTTTAAGCCATGGAAATACTGGATATATGTCATCATCATCATGCCATATCTCGTGAACTCTTTCAACAATTCCAGCAAAAACATTGGCCAACTGCTCGTTAGCCTGCACGCCTCTACCCATTTCACCGTAGTGTCCTGCGTGAAGAGTAATGTGCCTTGCATTGATTGTTTTAGCAGCCTGTAGAGTAGACTCTATTTTGGTCAAAGAACGCCCTCTTTCGACTTTGTTACCAAGTAACTCAGAATAATAAGGGCCGTGGATGTTCATTTCAAATTCAGTTTTATTAGCCAAAACACCTGCTTGCCAATACTGTTCGAAGTGTTGAGGAGCAATCATCCTGACAGTTTGAACTTCCATGGTCTCCAATCCAAGAGAGATGATGTCATCCATTCCCTCAACTATGGTTCGACCTTTACATGACAACGGAATTCCAGCGGGTCCTAACTTAATTGGCATACATCCCACTCCCGCAGGTACAGGCCAAGGGTCACCCTATGATAACACCTTTCTGTTAAATGATTAAAATTAACCTGTATTTCGCCGATTTTAATGTTGTGATGATATGCGACACTTCATCAATGAGTTGTTCAACCCATCCGCTATGGGCAATTCCATCGACGCAGCTGTAGCAGCATTTGCCAAAGGCATGCCTGTTTGTCTTTTTGACTCGGAAAAGCGAGAAGGCGAAACAGATTTATTATTCGCAGCAGAGTATGCAAAACCAGAAACCATGCGCCAATTGAGAAAAGATTGTGGCGGTCTGTTATTCCTCGCCATTGGGGATGAAGTTGGCGAGCGATTTGAGCTACCTTTCCTGCAAGACCTTCACACCAACCAGGCGCTAACTAGTCAATACGGTGTATTGTCTCATTTGGTAACCAATGACCTAAGATATGATGCTAGGTCGGCATTTACTCTGTCGCTAAACCATCGAGAAACATATACTGGCATCACGGATAAGGATCGAGCATTAACTACCCGCAGATTTGCCGAATTAACTAAGCAGATATTCTCTAGTAATCTTGACGCTGAAGCGGCTAAACAACTGCTTGGTAAAGAATTCCGTACTCCAGGCCACATACCTGTCTGTCGAGAAACCGCAGGAGGTTTACGAAGAAGGCAAGGTCATACTGAATTGGCAGTAGGATTAGCAAGACTATCTAATGTGACGCCAGTTGTCATCGGTGCAGAAATGTTAGAACCAAACGGAGATCATGCACTTTCAGTAAGTGAGGCAAGAATTTGGGCAGAGCAAAGGGGCATTCCTTTTCTTGAAGGTGCAGAAATTATCAACGCAATTCATCAAGTGGAATAATAGTTAATATCATCAGTTGTAGGTTACTGGGCTAAATGGGAGAGAATCCAATGAAGGTTATGGCTGTTGGAGTTTTTGACCTGCTTCATGCCGGTCATTTGCATTACCTTGAACAAGCCAAAAGCCTTGGTAACCACCTTACGGTCGTAGTTGCCCATGATGATACGGTTAGAATCAGGAAACATGAACCAGTAACTAATCACGACCTTCGCAGAAGAATGGTGGAAGGTTTGAAACCAGTTGATGAGGCAATTGTTGGGAATTCACCAGATGTTTCCATCTTTGAAATTCTGCCTTTAGTTAATCCGGATGTCATTGCCCTTGGATATGATCAAGAACATGCTGAAGACTCAATAAAACAAAAGTTGACTCAATTAGGGTATCAAAATATCAAAGTCACCAGGGTTGAAGGTTTGACTGATGACCTTGATGGGACTAGGAAAATAATTGCTAGAATTTTACAATTATCACAAAATAAAGGTTGAGGTTGTAACATGTTTACTGGAATAATACAGGGCGTTGGAGAGATTGTTTCCGTTGGGGAATCCAATACAGTGACCACAGTTAGCATTAACTTACCTGACGTTGAGGGTTTGCAAATTGGTGCTAGTGTAGCAATCAATGGAGTATGTCTAACTGTTGTTTCGATTAACGAAGCGGAAGTTAAGTTTGACATAATTAATGAGACATTAGATCGGACAAATTTAGGAGATTTGTCCATTGGAAGCCGAGTAAATATTGAACGTTCACTGAAATTTGGTGATGAAATCGGCGGCCACATTTTATCTGGCCACATAATGGCAACAGGAATAATTCATTCTAGAGTGGAATCGGGGGATCAAATGACGTTTAGTATTCTAGCATCTCCATCTACTCATAAGTATCTTACAGAGAAAGGTTACATCGCTATCGACGGTATTTCATTAACAGTTGGTGAAGTTGACAATGGAATATTCCACCTACACATAATTCCTGAAACACTACGCCTCACTACTCTTGGCTCCAAACAAGTTGGGGATGTAGTAAATTTAGAAATAGATAGTAATACTCAATTAATCGTCGAAACAATCGAGCGATTGATGAAAGATAGAGGTGTTGAATAATGGGAATAGTTGCTGTTTGTGGTTCATATCATAAAGCCGAGATTGAATTGATGTTAGGTTATGCTAAAGAAGAAGCTGCTATACATTCTCTAGAGATTAGTGAAATCATATGGGTTCCAGGTTCAATGGAAGTCCCACTGGCCCTTAAGCGAGCACTAACACAAAATTCAAAACTTGAGGGTGCAATATGTTTAGGCATCATAGAAAAAGGTGAAACTCAACACGGTGCAGCAATGGGTCACGGCGTAATTCAAACAATTATTGATTTGCAACTTGAATTTGACAAACCAATTGGATTGGGCATTATTGGTCCAGGGGCTGAACAGCGACACATTGAACCAAGATTAGAGCCTCATGCTAGAGCCGCAGTTAATGCAGTAGTTACTATGAATAATTTGTAGAATTTCTACTTAAATTATAATTTCGTGATGTAAAGATTCAATAGGTGCTTACTGCCTATTTGACTTGTCGGTGATATGATGGGTGAGGTAAGGAATGTAGTAATTATTGGTTCAGGGCCAGCAGGTTATACTGCGGGGCTATATTCTGCCAGAGCCATGCTTGAACCTCTGATGTTCGCCGGATATATGTCAGGTGGCCAACTTATGTTGACTTCTGACATTGAAAACTTCCCCGGCTATCCAGAGGGCATTGGCGGTCCAGAAATGATGATGCAATTACGTTCCCAAGCAGAAAGATTTGGTTTGGAGGTACAAGATCGGAATGTAGAATCTGTTGACTTGTCAAAGCGACCTTACAAGGTAACTGTTGAAGGAGAGGAATTTCTAACTCACAGTATAATTATCTCAACAGGTGCAGAATCAATATGGCTTAATGCTCCTGGAGAGGCCGAACAAAAAGGCCGAGGAATCTCAACTTGTGCTACTTGTGATGGTGCATTTTTCAAAAATGAAGAGGTTTTGGTAATTGGTGGTGGCGATTCCGCCTGTGAAGAGGCTACTTTCTTGACCAGATTTGCTTCTAAAGTTACACTAATTCATCGACGTGATGTATTCAAAGCTAGTAACATTATGTATGACAGAGCCGCTAATAATGACAAGATAGAAATTAGGACTTTTAGGCAAGTCAAAGAATGGAAGGCCGATGAAAACGGTTTGACTGGTGCGGTACTAGAAGATCCAAGAGACGGCTCAACAGAAGAAATTAGCGCAGCAGGAGCCTTTATTGCGATTGGTCACAAGCCGATAACCGCATTCCTTGGAGACCAAATTGAAACAGATGAGAATGGATATATCGTTCATAAAAATCACACAATGACTTCAGTCGAAGGAGTATTTGCCGCAGGAGATGTGGTTGATACCAGGTATAAACAAGCGATTACCGCCGCTGGAATGGGCTGTCAGGCCGCCATGGATGCCGAAAAATGGCTGGAAGAATATGTTCATTGACCAACCTTCTAATTGATGAATCAGAGTTTCTTCGGCTAAGCATGGTCGACCTACAGAGATATGCTAGACATATTTCATTACCCGGTGTTGGCCGCAAGGGGCAAGAAAAAATATCTCAGTCCAAGGTATTGGTTATTGGTGCCGGGGGGCTTGGAAGTCCAGTGATACTCTACCTAGCAGCTGCAGGTGTCGGTAAGATTGGCATAGTTGATGATGATGATATCGATATCTCCAATCTTCAAAGACAAGTAATTCATGCTCAATCCAAACTTGGCCAAAATAAGGCTGAATCAGCCAAAAACCGAATACTAGAATTAAATCCAACAATCAATGTCGAGTTTTGGAATCAAAGATTAACCCCTGATAATGCTAAAGAGATATTTGCTGATTATGATATCGTAGTCGATGGAACCGATAATATTCCAACCCGTTATTTAATCGATGATATGTGTAGAATTAACGATATTCCATGGGTCTATGGTTCAATCTATAGATTTGAGGGTCAGGTCAGTTTGTTTAATTATAACCACGGTCCTTGCTACCGTGATTTATTCCCTGAACCACCTCCAAGTAATTCCATACCCTCATGTGCTGAAGGTGGTGTGTTTGGAGTCTTACCCGGCGTTATTGGCTCAATACAGGCCACTGAAGTACTGAAAATTATTATTGGTAATGGTAAAACATTGTCGGGCAGACTATTACTGTATGATGCAGAAACAATGGATTTTAGGACACTAAAATATTCCAGAAATGAAACCACACCTGAAGTTGACATGCAACAAGTAAGGGCGATGTTTGAGGAAAATGGTTGGTGCCAAAATTCTCGTGCTGGCAAAGGAGAAATTCAAGAACCGATTAATGCTGGCGGTATCATGTTCAAACACTTGTCAATGTCTGAGTATAAGGGCAAGAAAGACTCAGGATGGCAACCATTCTTGGTCGATGTTCGGTCAGATATGGAATATTCTCAAATGCGCATATCTTTCACAGATTTGCAAATAAATCATGAGGATATATTATCAAAAATAGATTTAATCCCCAAAGATAGTGATGTAATATTGCTTTGCCGTAGTGGTATGAGATCCCAAATGGCAGCAATGTATCTGATGAATGCTGGTTATGATGGTAATAAATTATACAATTTAGACGGCGGGATAATGGCTTGGAACAATGCTCTGCCTGCTGATGTCGAGTAAATCCTGCAGTTTTCGGAAATTTTCGAGGTCTAGTGTTATTGGCTTTTGTCTAGAAAATTTAGCATGAGGTTCAAATGTCCGACTTAGTTTTCCTAACTTAAGGGGGGCTTAAACTGGCTAAGGTTATCGTTGCAGACGAAAATGAAGGTAGACGTACCCTACTTGCCAATACACTTGAGCGAGAGGGCTTTGATATTACCAGAGCAGGGACTCTCAGGCAAGCAGAAGGCACGGCATTAGCAACAATGCCTGAAGTGGTATTAATCGATGGGGAATGGAAAGCCGGCGATGCAATTGATGCTGCTCAAAGATTAATGTCAGACCCTGAATTTGCGTTCAAGTGCAGAATAGTTGTGTTATCGCGTAATACAGGTCAAGAATACATGGTATCAGCCGCCAAAGCAGGTATTGCTGAAGTTATTACCAAACCAATAGATATGAACATCTTAATTCAACAATTAAACAAACATGCAAGAAAGCAGTTTGTGCCACCCCCCGCAGATGTAGAAGGACCAAATTCCGGTGGAGGAAGTTTTGATGTTGCTATGCTGATGGGCGACTCAACTTGGGCTTTGCCGATGTTGAAAGGTTTGGTTGGACCAGAGAAAATCAATCCAGGTTTTATTGATGAAATATTAGTCCAGATGGATGAAGAAGGGATCGAAGTACAAGATATGTTTGACCCTTCTACCATGGCAGCAATGCTTAGAATTGCCCTTAATAATCTAGTGCAAGATGTTGATCCTAATTCCCTTCCTAATAATCCAGAGCAAGATGATGGTATGCAATCTAATCAACCAACTTCGGCCACGCTAAATGAAATTACCAAGAGTGAGACACTCGGTAGCGGTAACGCTCGTTCCACCAAACTCAAGGGAGGTATGACTACAATGGAAGATATTCTTGAGCAACAAGCAGAATCTCTTGAACTTGAAGTTGCAGAAATAATGGATGAAGTTTTGGATGAAAAGCCGGATTTAGTGGCCTTGAGGCCTGAAGAGGAACTTTTTGGAGTTGACCCAGAAGTTTTGAAATTGACCCGCCTTACCAATGAGTTGGTTTACGAATTAATGTGGAAATTAGGCAGACCAGGTACTGTGGAAGATATCACACTAATCACTCAAATTGAAGATGTAACTCAAATGGTAAGCGATGTTTTAGACTCTTTTCCCACTGTGGATAATATCGCGGGAAAAGATGAAGAGGAGGAATAATTTTTGTCCTCTGCAAAAAAGACAAATCGAATAAAAATCAAACAAGGTAAAGCAGGCCGTATCAGAGTTTTCATTAGTCTTGGTGTGGTTTTAGTTTGGCTTTCTTTAGGTTATTATGCTTTCAAAGATGTCGGAGATTTTATTGATTGGGTAGAAGAATTGGGGCCGTTAGCTCCAATATTTTATGCCATAATGGTGTCTATTGCAGTGGTTTTGTTGGCCCCGACACCGATTTTGAAAGTTGGCTCTGGGGCAATATTCCCTTATTGGATAGCAGTGTTGGTTAATTTCTTCGCTTCAGTAGTTGGCGGTATTCTAGCGTTCCTGTTAGGAAGATGGTTATTCAGGGAGAGAATTGAGGCAATGGTCGCTAAAGATGAGCGGTTAAAAAATCTGGAATTGGCAATAAATGAAGAAGCAATGCAAATCTCTGTGTTAGTAAGATTATCACCGGTTATTCCCGATGAATGGTTGAATTATATCATGGCTAGCAGCCCGGTAAGTACTCGAGTGTTTTTCCTCTCAAATCTATCAAGTATAGTATACTCTCTTGCCTATGCCTACTTTGGTCATGCTGCTGGTAAAATTGTGCTATCGGGTGGGGGCATGGATGGATTCAAGGATTCTCCAAGTGGCTCAATATTGCTGATTATCGGTATTATTGCCTCAATTTTAGCAACAATAGTCGTGGCTAGAGTCACCATGAAATCCCTAGAATCTAAGGTAGATCTCAACTGAACATTAATCGTTCAATTTGTATGTAAGATTCCGGTGGCTTTGTCATGGCGCAGGGTGATTTACCAGAGATCTTCGGCTCAGAGTGGGAGGCAAAAGCGTCATTAGATTTCACTCAACCTCTTCTAGCTACAGCAGCAAGGAGAGAAGTTTTGTTATTCGTAACCCAACAACACGACGGTAAAATTTCACTTGTTGCCGATATTTGGGATCATCTAATAACTTCTGAGCCCAAACAGTTTGAAGGGCCGTCATGGAATAAATTTTCCAAACGATTCATCAGTGCGCTTAGCAAGGGTCTAATCTCCCAACTCAATTCTAAAATGGCGGAAGAAAAACAATCAGAAGTAATCCCCAGAAGGAATGTTGAGACTTATGTTGGCAGAAGAAATACTCACTTTTTACTTGACATGAAACTGATGTTAAGGCGGCTTGCCCACTATATGTCTATTACCTTGGCACAGAGACTTGATTGGCAATGTCATATGACTAGAACAAGGTACATGGATGAAGTATTAAAAGAAATTTTCACCAACGGTATTGAAACCCCAGATGGTAGTAAGTTTGGTGGCAAGGGGTTCCGTTCAACCTGGCAAGAAGCCGTTGTAGCGGTCGCTAGTGGCTTGGAAAAGGACCCTAATGCTGATTTATCTGCAACTCCAGGAAAGGGTTACGATGGAGATTTGGTTGCTCCAATGATTCGTGATGTCGGTCTTGCACTGGCAATGGGTGATACACCACTAAACGTTATGGCAGCAAATCTTGGTAAAGTTGGTTCCAATCAGAATGGCGGCTGGGAAGACGCTGGTGGAAGAGATTTACACATTGGAGCCTGGCATGTGGGGGTGTTACCTCCAACCGCACCTCTGCCAATTGCCAGTGCCACTATGACTGGATTGGCATTTGCTGCATGGCAACAAAAACTACCGCGTTTCCACGTTGCCTGTATAGGTGAGGGAGCGTCTTCTTCTGGTGAGTTTTGGGAAGCATTGAATTTAGCGGGAACAAGGGGTTTACCAATAACTTACATTTTGCAAAATAATCAAATTGCTTTAGATACGGCGACTAATAACCAATCAGGGGTCGAGGTTTGGGCAGATAAAGCCTCAGCAATGGGTTTTCCTAGTTGGACTATTGATGGTTCTGACCCAGCTTCATGGTATGCAAGTGTTGCTTGCGCTCGAGAATTCGCCTTAGAGGGGGGAGGCCCGACTCTAATTCACGTGGAAACGATGAGAGGTTGTGGCCATGCGCATCACCACGATGATCTCTATTTAGGTAGTGAATCGGGTACCCCTCCTGGTTACGTAGATCGGGAATTGTTGGATTATTGGGCTGCAAAAGACCCGATTAGTACTCACCGAGAATTACTGCTGAACCTTGGCGTTAGTGAAGATGAAATAATTGAATTAGAAAACCAAGAAAAGCAATTAGTTGAGGCAGATTATCATAGTCTTTTAGCAATGGACTGGCCAAGCCCAGAAACGGTCACAAAAGGAATTACTAGTATCTCTGACGCTGAGTCTCACCAAGATCACCTCAACCGGCTTTCTAATCCAAACTTAAACCATCAAGAAGCGGCAGTTCAAGTAGGCGTCTCAACATTGAGTTATGCTGAAACGGGTGGCTGGACGTACGCCAGAGCAATCCAACAAGCCATGGTAGAAATCGCTGATAGATACGGGGATGACTGCGTATTTATTGGTGAGGATATGGAAGTAGCTGGTGCTTTTGGTATGAATATCGCTCTGAAAAATGCAGGACATGATGAGAAATTAATCGATATGCCGCTTTGTGAAGCAATTATTGTTCATACTGGAATAGGGGCTGCATTATCCGGAATGCGCCCGATGGTCGAAATCCAATTTGGTGGGTTTGCCGCACTTGGATTCAATGCACTGATTAACAACGCAGCTATGTTAAGATGGCGATGGGGAGCAGATTGCCCCATGACCATTCGTATTCCATTAGGGGCAAAAACAAGGTCTGGGCCATTTCATGCCAACATGATTGAATCATGGTTTGCCAATGATCCAGGAATTATTGTTTTGGCTCCAGCAACACCTCAAGACGCATATGATTTATTGATTGAGGCAGCGGAAATACCAGACCCGGTTATTATGCTCGAGCATATTGGCTTGTATGGCTTGCGAGGTGGATTGACTGGCTGGGGTCAGAATATTAATCAGAAAGTCGATACAAAAAGCGTTATTACGGCGATTGAGGCAAACGAAAATTACAAGATTGGTAAGGCCTCAGTAGTAAGGGGAGGTCGTGATATCTCTTTGATTACTTGGGGAGCAATGCTGCATATCGCTCAACAAGCAGCAGATATTCTTAGTGAAGAAGGCATTGAAATTGAAATAATTGATTTGAGAACAATTATTCCATTTGATGCCCAAACATGTATTGATTCAGTTATGCGAACTGGGAGATTGGTAATACTACAAGAGGGTCAATGGAGCGGCGGACTTGGTCATACAATTCAAAGTCGTATTCTAGAATCATGCTTTTATTCATTGGAGTCAGCACCTTGCGTAATTGGTGCCTTAGATACTCCAGTGCCTTTTTCTCCTCCATTAGAAAATCATACTCTTCCATCTTTAGAACATGTAATTGACATTCTCAAGGCGTCTTACAACAACTAAATTAACCGTTTATAAAACCAGTTGGAATTATACTTTTTTGTTAGGGTTTCGTTCATTTACCAGTTGCCCGTGGCCAATTCATGGGCGACTACCGTATAGCAATACTTCCGGGCGACGGGACTGGGAGGGAAGTCGCCATTGAAGCATCTAAAATCCTCAACACAATCTCAGAAAATACCAATATTGGGTTTGATTTAACTGAAATTGCCTGTGGCGGGCAACTCTACAAAGCAACAGGTCAAGAATGGGCAGAAGGTTCATTTGAATTTTGCCGAGATGAATCCGATGCAATATTCCTTGGCGCAATAGGACATCCAGGGGCTTATCTGCCTAATGGCGACCTTGCAGGAGGTTCGGTAATTTTAGGACTTAGAAGCGGTCTAGATTTGTACGCAAATGTTCGGCCAGTCAAACTTTTCAATGGAGTTATGCACAAAGTCCACGGTAAGTTTAGACAAATATGGGAGCCTGAAATGGTTGACATGACCATTTTGCGAGAAAATACTGAGGGATTATATCACTCGCTATTAAAAAGAGCATCTAATCGAGCACAGGGGCTCGAAGATTATGTAATCCCTGAAGTTGAATTTCCAGGATTAAAGGGTGAGGTCGTATACGATCCAAGACCGATTTCCTCTCACGGAACCGAGCGATTGGTTAGAATGGGATTTGAAATCTGTAAAACCCGTAATGGCGCTCCTTCAGACGGAGTAAACAGAGTCTCATGCATTGACAAAAGTAATGTAACAAGAGGTTGTCAATTATTCCGTAAAACCTTTGACCAAGTTGCGTCAAATTACTCCGAAATTTCCACAGATTACGGTTACATAGATGCCTTTACTCAATGGTTAACAAGAACTCCTGAACACTATGATGTAGTTGTAACTTCAAATATGTTTGGCGATATTGCCACCGACCTTGCTGCTGTATTGCAGGGCGGAATGGGTATGGCAGGATCTGGTAATATTGGTGATAAGCATGCTTTCTTTGAACCAGTTCACGGTTCTTCACCAAAATATGCTGGTATGAACAAAGTTAACCCAATAGCATCGATTAATTCAGTACAAATGATGATGGATTGGCTTGGAAGGAAAAATGATAGCCAAGAGTTGCTTGACGTGGCTTCAGTTATTGAAACATGTGTTGCCCAACACCTTGCAGAGGGTAAATACCTAACTTACGACTTAGGTGGAGATTCATCATGTAGCCAAGTTGGAGATTTGATTGCCAACAGGTTGGCAAAAACACTGTCTGAAAATTAATCAGAATTTTTTAGGTGTGATATTTACCGCTGATGTGTTCTCTAAATCAATTTCATCATCATCATTATCTTCATCCACTTCCATGATAACTTCAACTTCATCTGACGCAGTTACCTTGTTACCGGCTTTTGCCTGTAACTTTTTGATTTGTCGTTGGAGGAGTTCAAACTCGATTTCAAGATCGTCCATTTCATCTCTAACAGACTCTATTTTAGAGTAAATTCTCGAAGCTAGTTTGTTCAATTTACGCAAGACACGCTTCTCTGACATAACCAACGCCAAAACAATCTCTCTTTTGAATTGATTGCCAATAAAATGTCACTAATTATTACTGCTTTTTGTCTTTATTGCAAAGGCTGCAATGCAGGAACCAAGAATTGTTGAAATAAGATAAATTGGAATTACAGTTGTAGAATTGGATATTAAATTTGGCCCGAACGTTCTGGCTGGATTCATCGAAGCACCGGTATAAGTGCCAAAAACAAATGCCAAACAGCCAACTACTGAACCTACCACAAAGGCGACAATTAAATCACTATCAGTTCTAAAAATTGTAAAATAAATACTCATCATTAAGATAAAGGTGATTAAAATCTCGATTCCAATACCGGTGCTGGTATTTACTGAAAATTCAGTAGCACCAAAATCACCGACTAGATACGCAGCAATTATTCCGCCAACAAATTGAGCAAGTAAATACGGCATTAACATTTTTTTGTCCAACTCACCGGTTATTGAAAAGGCGATTGATACAGCCGGATTAATATGTGCGCCACTATATTTTCTTGACGTCAAAATCACCATGAAAACAGCGAAACCAAATGAGAAGGAAATTATCGCTGGAGAATAACCGGCTTTTATCGAATAACAGCCGATAAATACCATCACAAAGGTTCCTATCAACTCAGATAAGAATTCAGTGCGCATGTTTCCTGCAAATTCAAGAAGGTTAATTCATTTGTCCCATGGAATATATGTAAACATAATGGTGAATAAGTCACACTGTTTGGCAAGCCCATGTCGCGGGGCAATAAGTTGATGGGCATTCCTCAACTTCTCCAATTCAATACCCTGTTGATGTTGGCTGCACTTTTCCTAGCAATAATTGCCAGTCAAGTCCTGTCTGCCAACTTTGGGGGTAGTGGAATTTTGTTTTCAGTATTCATATTACTACTAGCTTTGAGCTTACTTGTGGTTTCGGCTGACTTTTTTATTGAAGGGGCTAAAGGATTAGCCCGCAGAGGGGGAATACCAGAAGTGGTTATTGGGTTGACAATTGTGTCTATTGGTACATCGCTCCCTGAGATTCTAGTTACTTCCACATCGGCATTGAATGTTGACAAAAATCCTGAGGTAGCAGATTTCGCAATTGGCGGTATACTGGGTTCTGTATTAGTTCAGATAACTTTGATTTTAGGTTTCGTTGCGCTTGCTAAGGGCTTGAAGATAAGACCTTC
>DUJK01000053.1:5817-6414 GCA_013329925.1 Candidatus Poseidoniaceae archaeon | reverse complement strand
CCTTAATCTCATCACCACTTAATTTTGCTTGACCCTTAGCCATGCGCAAACCAAACGATAGATTGTCGGCAATTGACATATGCGGATACAAAGCATAAGATTGGAAGACCATTCCTAAACCTCTTGCGCCAGGTGGCAAATGATTGACTGTCACGTCATCAATTTGTATTTCTCCAGTAGTAACTTCCTCTAGTCCAGCAAGCATTCGCAGAGTTGTTGACTTGCCACATCCAGATGGCCCTAGTAACACCAAAAACTCGCCGTCTTTTATTTCTAGATTCAATTCTTTTACCGCTTCAAAACCGTCATCATATTTCTTTGATACTGCGTTATATCTTACATTTACCATTCAATCACCCTTTAACTCCACCTGCAGATAGCCCTTCAATGAGGAACTTCTGGAAGAATAAAAACAACAATGCTACTGGAAGACTGACAAGTATACTAGCAGCAGCAAAATCTCCCCATGCTTGGCCGGTTGAGGAGATTAATGAAGCAAGGCCAACCGGTAAGGTGTACATGTCATTAGAGGTATTGAAAGTCAGGGCGAGTAGGAACTCATTCCATGCAGCGAGGAAACTAAACAGAGCAGTTACT
>DUJK01000053.1:568-5413 GCA_013329925.1 Candidatus Poseidoniaceae archaeon | reverse complement strand
AAAGTAGCTGCTTCTTCAAGTTCACGCGGCACGGTATCAAAGAAGCCTTTCAACATCCAAACGCATAACGGTAATGCTGTTACACAGTAAGCAAGAATTAAGCCGAGATGGGAATTAAGCAAGCCTAGGGTTTTCATGACTAAGAAATAAGGTACTAAGATAATTATTCCAGGGAACATTTGCACTAGTAAAAACGCAAACATAGATACATCTCGCCCGGTGAATTTGTATCTGCTAAACGCATATCCAGCCGGAATTGCAATTACTAGCCCAAGTAAACTTGTACCGATTGAAACAATCAGGGAATTTCTAAACCAAATCCAAAAAGAATCTCCTTCGAGTATCTTGGAAAAGTGCTCACTACTATACGAATCCCCTATTTCACCACCAAGTGCATTACCAGGAGATAACGCGATATCAAATATCCAAATTATTGGAATTAGAGTGATTACGGCAAAGTGTAATAACGTGGTATGAGAGCCAATCTTTTGGTATTTCTTGTGTAATTCGAAATTCCTTGAAAGACCGTATTCAACTGCAGAGATTGACAACTCACGGGTCGCCCAAACTGATACAGCCTGATTTGATAACCAAAATAATGCGATTAGTCCCGGAACAATCATCCAAGCACAAAGCCAGAAATTAAACAGGGAAGTGGGCATCAAAATTAACCGATAGAGGCCAATGGCAATTATTGCCCCGGATAGTAGTAAGGAAATATTACGCTTGTTTGGATTATTAGCCGCAGGCAAATAGTTACGCAAAGCAGCTAGTATAGTACAGCCAAACAGGCCGAGTAATAAGATTTCAATATCGCCACGCAGATAATCAAAGGTTAGCAAAATGACATTGACAATTGTGGCCACAATTAGCCAACGTCGCAGGGCCGAAACCTCAGCAGGGATATACCAAGCACGAATCACTTGCTCACTAATCATGCAGCCGCCTCCGTTGCATTAGTTTGCTTCATGTAAGTCCATGAGAATGCCATAAGCATTAGGAAAATTATCACCGACCATGCCGCAGCTACGCCATATGCGCCGTCTCTAAAGGCTACATCGTAAACATAAGTGATCAAAATATCTGTTTGACCTGGCTCCCCAAAGTAAAGATTAGGCCCTCCATCGGTCATCAAATAGATTACGTTGAACATATTGAAGGTCCAAATGAATCCAAGCAAGGATAGGGGCACTAATGCACTTTTCAAATTAGGTAATGTCAGATGCTTAAATGCCTCCCATCCAGTAACCCCTTCAACCTCGGCCGCCTCATACATGTCCTTTGGTAGTGCTTGTAACGCACCACTAATTGACATCATCATGAATGGGACGCCAAGCCAAATATTAACCAAAATCACGACAATTTGAGCGCCGGTTGGATCGGATAAGAAATTGATATCCGTGCCGAGTAAATCGTTAACCAGGCCATCAGGCTGGAACATTCCTTTCCAAACTAAGACCGAGATATAGGAAGGTACTGCCCAAGGCAGTAGCAAAATGGTTCGATAAGCGGTTTTTCCCTTGAGGTCAGCACGCTGCAAAATTAAAGCCAGAAATAGTCCTATTCCGATGTGCGCAGTGACGTTGACAAGTGTCCAAACCAAGGTAAATATCGTAACTCTAATGAAGCCAGAAGCAGTTATTACGTCCCAAAAATTAGTCAAGCCAATGAAGGCTTGTTCGCCTAAATGGGTTTGGTCTGCATCGGTAAACGACAGCCAAAAGCCGTACATAACGGGGTAAAATGTTAGTATGGCCAAAGCCAACATTGCTGGGGCGATGTAAAAATGGGCCAGGCGTGAATTGGTACGGCCTAGTTGGACGTCGCGATAACGGCCGTAACTTAGCAGCGCAATTAATGAGAGTACTATTGCTCCAATAGCAAACAGCACTGGCGAGGTGTCTCCGGCTTCTGGCCGCTGGTCAGCAACCCCGGTTACGGCTTCAAAACTCATGACCTGCCCGTTTTGAGAATATACTTCAATCAGGTGTAATTGATCTGGAATCATGCCTGTTAAACTACATTTGATTTCCTGAGCAGTACCTGGAAATAGCCTTATCTGGCCGCTTTGGTTCAGTTGAGTTCCGTCAGCAGTACAGGAATCATAACCGCTGTTTGTTACACCCTGACCAACATCTAATTGTAGTTCTGTGTGAAGTTTTCCATCGACATAAATCGTGTAATTTTGTGACCCGTCTGTAGAAATATTTGCGTCAATTACTCGATATCCCAAATTTGGTTCTACCGGATCTGCACGTTGCAGATTGTCAATCAAAGAAATCAATTCATCATTAGCATCGCTCAACGCATCAGACGTACTTGCTGTACCGGTATATGCTTGTTCAAAGGCGGTAGAAAGTGGGCCGTATATCAGTGACATTGCCCGAGTTGTTGGTGCAGGAGTAGCTAGTTTGGTTTGTTCTAAAAACCCAGAAATTACTTCATCATTGATGATTGCTGGATCCGTGTCAAGCGCTACGTGCGTTGGCATGGTATAGGTTTCTAAAGCGAATTCTTGCTGAACTGATTGTGATGACAACCAAAGCGCTAAGTCGGTTGCTGCTACCTTGTGGGCGCTTTGTTTGCTTACTGTCCAGCCTTTGTAGGTGACAAGGGGAGACATTCTTTGTCCTGACTCTGAAACTGTTGGCAGCAAGGTTTGGCCAATATTTAGCCGACTATCTTCATAGGTTGCCCAATTCCACGGTCCATCAACTATCATTGCTGCTTTAGAGGTAATAAATTGATTCTTCATCCCTTCAATTTGCGTTCCAGTGGCGACTACTTCTTCAGTCAATTCCAAATCAAGCATCCATCTCATCGCTTCGCTGGACCCGTTTGAATCAAGTGTTGGATTGCCTTGCTCATCAAACAGACTACCGCCAAACCCTTCTTGGATTGGAAACCACCAATATGCGGTTTTTATCGGTAAAGCAAGCCCTTGAACATCTTGTTGAGTTAATTGTTGGGCGGCTGCTAGAAGGTCTTGCTCGGTCCAATTTTCGTTAGGATAATCTAGTCCTTCAGCATCAAATAGTGCTTTATTGTAAATCAATGAAAGACAATCTTGGCTTGCTGGAATGCCATACAGTTCCTCACCATAACGCATTGATTCAAGCGCTCTTGGTTCAAATTGAGCCCTATCTTGTGGAGTTAGGTGAGGGCGGAGGTCCTCCAGTAGCGGATAACCGTCAACCCGAACCTCGCCAATCGCCCCAAGTTGGTCACTAGAAAGTCGCATCAAATCGGGTGCTTCACCGCCTTGGGCTGCAGTCATGAACAACTGGTCAGCATTACCAAAAGGTACTAGAGTGATCTCAACAGTAATATTTGGGTGGGCTGTTTCAAAATCTCGAACCGCATTAGTGAACGCCACTTCCTCCTTACTTTCAGCAGCAAAGGTGTGCCATACTTCGATAGTTATTGGCCCGTCACTAACCGAAGAAGTTGCTTCGTCGTCGTTGCCAAAATCCAAACAACCCGGTACGAGAAATAGCAATATCATAACTATTGCAAAGGCCTTGGGAAAAGGAAACCGCTTGCCTTTCCCCCTGAGCATGGACCAGCGTCTTATCAAGCAAGATAAAAGAGGTTTGGCCAACCTCTTACAGATTGAAAATTGTTTATTCAAGTAAGCCTTTGCTTAAGCGCCTCGACGGTAAGTACGCTTACTGCGACTTGAAGATTGTAAGACGGGACAAAACCGTCCATGGGCAACTTAACAATGTAATCTGAGGCCTCTAGAGTCGCTTGACTGATACCTTCACGTTCAGCACCGACAACGAGCAAAACATCATTGGACATGTCAACATCCCAAGGCGCTCTATCGCCAATATCTTCAGCAGAAATAATCGTCAAATTGTGCTGCTTTGCGCATTGCAGAATTTCTTCTGTACTACTGTAGATGACTGGTATGAAACGATCTGCGCGCATGCTAGCGCGACGTATGGTGCGGCGCTCTTCATGGGTTTTGGCCACATTTAGCACCACCCCATTAGCACCGCTAACTTCTGCAGCTCTAATGGCAAAACCGAGATTGGTCGAATAAGTTACACCATCGAAAAACCAAATTGTGCCACCTCTTGACATCAATTCATCCATTGAATCGGTCTGAAAACGGCCAATCAGCGCCAGTGCGTCGACATGCCCTGCTGCAGACATACGCCACAAATCATTGGTTGAGCCTTCATCCAGCGGAATTTCTCGCTTCAAGCATAGTTCACGGATTTGCTGTGTGTCCTTTTCCCGGTCAACTAGTACACGGTCAATAGCCACTCCATCAGTGAGCGCCTGGAGCACAGCTTCTGCTCCAGTGATCTGTCCGGCCATGAACCTGTGTCATGGATTACCCTCATGAGCCTGTCCACTATGGCAAGGTCATGGCGAAACAGCACAGTCCGCGTTTTTTGGCAATTGTTGAGGCCGCACGCAGTGAAATTAGTGAGTGTAGTGCTGCAGATTTAACCGCCCTTGTAGAAAATGGTGCAGTAGTAATTGATGTTAGAGAGCAACATGAGTTTGCTGCTGGCCATTATTCTGGCGCCCTGCACATTGGCAAAGGCGTGATTGAGCGCGATATTGAAAAGCATGAGATTGCTGAATCTGACAAGTTAATTTTGTACTGTGGTGGTGGTTTTCGTAGTGCAATTGCTGCAAAATCATTGCAAGATATGGGCTATAGTAATGTTATTTCACTATGGGGTGGTTGGCGAGGCATCCTTGCTGAAGGTCTTGAAACAACAAAATAATCAGCCTCAATAGCGTAAATGTTCGCGCAGTATCGCGAAGGTAGACTGATAAAGGGGAGTTTTGTCGGCATGTTGCTGAGAAGCGGTGATAACATGG
>DUJK01000053.1:0-247 GCA_013329925.1 Candidatus Poseidoniaceae archaeon | reverse complement strand
AAGGACTATATCAACACGTTCGTGCAACTTGGAGACGCCCTAAAGATGCCTTGCCGCACATGTACCGCCAAGAGCGCATGGCACAGTGGCGCAGAGAGCCTGTCAACTGTAAAATTGACCGCCCAACTCGTATTGATGCTGCTCGCAGAATGGGCTACAAAGCCAAGCAAGGCGTAGTCATGATCAGAACTCGTGTTCGCCGAGGTGGACTTAGAAAGGGTAAGATTCACATGAAGAGAAAGCCATC
>DUJK01000099.1 GCA_013329925.1 Candidatus Poseidoniaceae archaeon | reverse complement strand
TTTTAGTGACTTCCTAAACGGCATCCTTCTTACTCCCCGGCCCATTGATTTTGGATCTTTTTTCAACATGAACGGGTTTACTAATCGATAAAGCAGGCCCTTCAATAGTGTTGGACGGAATAGTTTTCCAATCCAAACCAAACCGTCATTACGCTTTTTTTGGTCTTTCATCCAACTTTTGCACATCATTTTGAAAGTCCTATCACCCACTCTATTCATCAGCCAACGATTAGCTACACTGGTCTTGACGTAAGGAAGCAGTTGCTTTCTAACCTCTTGGTCATAATCACATTCTCCTAGTATATCCTTAGCCGCTAAAACTCCTGACCAGATTGCCATTCTCATACCAAAGCCCCACATGAAGTCCTGCAAACCGCCAGATTCACCAACATAGTATCTGCCATCCTGCAGATAGTTGGCATTAATTGTAAAATCACCCTTACCACCAACTCGCTTTATCGGTTGGCGATTAAGTTCCGGGTAGTGCTTATCATACCAAGCGATTGTTTCATTGAGAAACCGATCACTTTTATTCTGCTTACGCCACAAACAGGTGCAAATCAAACCCACTCCATCAATAATTATCAAATATGAATAAGCCCCTGGAGCGAGTTTATCATTCAATTGAAATGCTATATGATTTGGATGATTTGTATGAAATATTTCACCATATGCGACTGCTGAGGTCCCTTTGGGCCCACAGGCAATTATTTGACAATCCTCTTCCTTGACCCTTGACTTATAGTGTATTTTTGCCCCTGCAGCCAATGCTTGTCGTTTAATTCCCTGGTCTATTGTATGACTTGAGGTTCCTCGTTCAACAATCCGGTAAGATACTTTTGGGCTTCTTGCTTGAGTTATTTCATCATCGGGATGAATCAAGTCTACTTCAGTGAATTCGGTTGCTTTAAACTCACTTGTATCAAAACCCCATTGTTTCAATTGGTCAAAGAAATCAACATCCATGCTCCAATTCTCCAGGGCTTGAAAGTCTCCATCAAACCGAGCACCGGAATCGTCCCTAATGTCGTGCACATGCACTTCGTGTCCTGCCTTTGCAAGAATCGTTGCTGCTGCTAACCCAGAAAGTCCCGCTCCCATAATGTTGATGGGACCTTGCTCCGCCATGTACAGTGGAATGAGGCGAGAGGTTTGAATGATGCGTTTCCCTCGCTTCACCATGGGCGGAGAGATTTTTATCATGGAAGCCCCGAAAAATCTCGATCACCAAGAGCTTTTACAAAAGTTAGATTTGACAGGCTGCGGTGCTGTTGTGTCATTTTTAGGTATTACGAGAGGACACGATCACGGTGTAGAAATTTATCGCTTAGAATTTGATGCGTGGCAAGATAAACTCGGTAATGTACTTCGATTATTAGCTGAAACAGCCATCGAAAGTTTTGGGGTTAGCAAAGTTGCAATGGCGCACCGCACAGGCCCAGTAAAAGCTGGAGAAAACATTGTATCCATCCATGTTGCCAGCCCACATAGAAAGCAAGCATTTCAAGCCTGTGAATGGTTAATCGATGAACTAAAGATTCAAGCACCAATATGGAAAAAAGAAGTTTCTGAGCACGGTGAAAAATGGAAGGCAGGATTGGGGTGAAATGATGAAAAAAGAAATAAAAGCTGTAGTTGACATAACTGAAAAATCTGTAATTAGAAGAAGTGCTACGGCCACAGGACTACTTAAAATATCTCAATCTGCACGAACTGCGATAATTAATGCTGAGGTCAAAAAAGGCAATGTCATCGAGGCCTCTACTATCGCTGCAATTCAAGCGGTAAAAGAAACTCCAAGGATTATACCCCATTGCCATCCAATACCCCTAGAGGGTTGCGATGTTAATTGGGATTTGGACGAGGAAGGACTTCGCTGTAATGTAAGCGTGGTAGCACATTACAAAACAGGTATCGAGATGGAAGCAATAACCGGAGTTTGTGCTGGATTATTATGCGCCCTTGACATGATAAAATCATTTGAAAAGGATTCTACAGGACAGTACCCTAATACTGAAATCTGCGACGTTAGAATACTCGAAAAAGTGAAATCTGAATAACTTGAATCGACCGCATCATTCATTGAATGGTCAGCATCATAGAGATATATGGGCAAGGTATCTGACCTCTCGAATCACTTTCTTGAAGCCGTGGACATGGCCGCAATAGCGAGTGCAAAATGGCGAGGTAAGGGAGACAAAATGGCTGCTGATGATGCAGCTGTAGAGGCGATGCGGAATACTTTTGACAAGGTACCCTTCGATGGCCGAGTTGCCATTGGTGAAGGTGAGAGGGACGAAGCACCGATGCTATTTATCGGGGAACAATTAGGCTCACAAATAGGCAACCCTCTAGTACCCGCTATCGATATAGCAGTTGACCCATTAGAATGTACGAATAATTGTGCAGATAACTTACCCAATTCAATTGCAGTATTGGCTGCAGCACCCAGAGGAACACTGCTTCACGCACCTGATTGCTACATGGACAAAATTGCTGCTGGGCCTGAAATGGAAGGCCATATTAATCTTGATGCGGGGGTTGCTTACAACATCGAACAAGTCGCTTCAGTGCTAGACAAACCCGTAGAAGAGGTTCGCATTATTGCACTGGACAGAAAGCGCCATGCCGACTTATTCAAGGAGATTAAGCAAGTTGGAGCCCAACTCCATCTGCTTGGAGATGGAGATATCTCTGCAGCACTATGGGCTGCTCGACCAGATGGTGAACATGACATGTTACTGGGAATTGGAGCTGCCCCTGAAGGAGTAATCACCGCCACTGCGATACGTGGGATTGGCGGTGTTTTTGAGGGCCGATTGGTGTTTAGATCAGATGAAGAAGCAGCACGGGCAGAACAAATGATTGATGATGATTTAACTAGGCTTTGGGATGCTAAAGATTTATGCCGCTCAGATGATGCTATATTTGTTGCATCTGGTGTTTGTGATGGCTATTTGCCTGGAGTGAAAATTTATGATAATGGCAACATGCACACTTATGCAGAATTAATTGACGTACAAGCAGGGACATTGACTCGGCATGACCGTATTCACAAGCAGTGATGATATGTCCCAAATTCTGAGAATCGAAGTTCGCCTCCCTGACGGGCATTGGGCCGGAGAGGCTACTCGTGAAAATCCATCATCTGTACTACAGATAATCGAAACTATGCCACTAAGCAAGGGTAGAGGAACCGCCCAAATCAGTACTGATGAACTATTGCTAAATCAACTTGATAATTTACCGGGGGTAGAAAACGTGAATTTGCTTGGCAAAAATAAGGCCACAGTGACAATAGCCAGTGGGGGTGGCGGATTTATCAAAGCCTTACGTGTTGTTGGTGTGGTCCCAAGAACTCCGTTTGAAGTGATAGATGGGTGGGCAGACTGGACAATAGAGTGTTCATCCAGTCAAGTTAAGCAACTAATTGAGCAAATAAAAACCGATGAGATACCAATGCGGTTGAAGTCAACTCGCTCAAATAACGAAAAATTGCTCACTACAAGACAAAGTCAAATCTTTGAATTAGCCAAACGCAAGGGATATTGGAACGTACCCAGAGAAATATCAATAACTCAATTAGCTGAATTAACCGGTTCTTCTAAATCAACAATATCGGTTATGCTCCACGCAATCGAGAGTAAAATAGTCGACACATTTTATGAGGAAATAATATAGAAATACGAACATGTTCGCAAAGACAATAAGCAAGACCCTTTCTTCGGGTTTACATGGACAATCTACCGAACACTTGGGATGAATGGATTACAAATTTTGGCGAATGGCAACAAAGGGTTGGGTTTAATCCCGATTGGTTAGGAGACTTTGAACTATCAGTGCTGTTTGACTGGGAGAGAGCAGGTGACGTGATCGAATTTGGTGACTATGCTGGTCGTGCAAAATGGGAAAGGGCACTTCAAGTACCTCACCAAAGCATGCGTGATGCCTTAATCACTATGATTACCGTACAAGGCGATACAGAATTTGCATCTGTTGAGCAACAAAGACATCTTCTAGCATCGGCACCAACTGATTTCGACAGATACTCTGCGGCAAGAATCATGGCAGAAGAGCAACGTCACGGCTGGCAAATGGCCTACCTATTGATGACTTACTTTGGCCAACAAGGTCGTAGAGAGGCACAAAAACTGCTTGAAAGAAATGCTCAGGACGGCGATCGTTTACTCGGCGCATTCAATGTCCCTATGCCGCATTGGCTAGACTTTTTCTGCTACACAATGTTTGTCGACAGAGACGGAAAATTCCAATTAGGAATGCTGTCAACTTCTGCCTTCAAACCACTAGCTGCATCTATGGGACCAATGCTCAAAGAAGAA
>DUJK01000193.1 GCA_013329925.1 Candidatus Poseidoniaceae archaeon | reverse complement strand
AACAGAACAACAGAAGATTGGTGGAAGGAATGCACCTTCCACATGAGCATCGAAGCATGGAATGAACGATGCGAACTCGAAGAGTTCCTAAGAATTAAATCAGAGGACGAGCATAAAACTCTGGAGCAATTCAAATGATTTGCCCAAAATGTAAAATGGAAAACACAGATTGCAACTGTGACAGAATTTCGTCCCCTGTAATAAATAAAGAGTGGGGATTCACTTGCAGAGAATGCCCCTATGTTCCAGAATACTCTGAAAAAGATGATTTCATTTCGGTTGTACGTAGAAAATCTACTGATCCGAAATTAACTAGATCAATGAATCTAAGATTTCCTAAAAGATGTAAATCTTGTGACACCAGGAAGAAGAGATCTACCAGGAGAAAAAAACAAATTGCCCAGGTATTTGGACAATCTGTTAGTATCGGTTGTTTTAACCCATCCTACAACCGACCTAAACTTATCACATTTGCATTACCATCTCAACGTACGATGAAGTACGAAGATAGAGATGTTCAAATTAAACTCCTGAACAAGAAATTACCAGGAGCCAGGAAGAGTTTGATTTCCAATGGAACTCTAGGTGGAACATACGTGATAGAATGTACATCACGATTAGTTCCTTTCAATAATGGTGGAGTTTTGATGGAATGGAAACACCATGCACATGTACACATGGTAGCAGTTTCCAACTATATTCATCATACCAAATTACCTGGTTATTGTGAACAACTTCTACCTCTAGGATTGGGTAGAATAAATCTTGAAGCACCTATGTCTTACAACAAGGTTGCTAATTATATTTCCAAGTACCTGGCTAAAGAAAATCAACGCCATAGATCCTTTGGAATAATGAGAGGTTTGGAAAAGTTTGAATCTGGTTGCAGATGTAAACATGAAGATTTTATTGCAATACCAGGAGATAATGAATCTCCATGGGACTGGCCAGAAGATGCAATCACAATGAATTATAGAAATTGTGAATGCCTTTGAAGGTCTCTGGGCCGACGGGCCACTCCGCTACGCTGCGAAGGATAGGTTTGGACTACTCTATCCATTCGTATGTGCATCTAATACACATAATATGCAAAACATTCTGGTCTTTAATCCAATTGAAAGACAATTGATGAGAAAAACACTTTGGACATTTAGCGTTTTGACTTTCTGACAAATGCAACTCTTCTTCCGTTGACATATTTGTAACATCCATATTTTCCTTTTCTAGTTCTAAACATTTTGCCCATGGTGAACTTTTTGCGCCTATACATTTTAGGCTTACGACCTTTGTATGCGCTTCCAAATTTATAAGCGCCTCTTCTTACATTCCTTCTGGTATAAGATGCCATCAGAAACACACTCCTGAAACTTGGCCGTATGCTTTGTCGATAAGCCCCGCCATATGTAGTATTGCAAGGAGTACAAGATACTCAATGCGATTAGCCTTGACATGAGATATAACACTAGCCCACTTGGTAGCCTGAACAACTGTTTCAGTTTTCATACCAAACTCTCCGAGTGTATTCCTTTGTAGCTACCTTCAGCCATTTCAATAATGACTGTAAAATCTGTAGTATCTCTTTCAGTTTTATGGTCTAAACGAATAACTCCCAGAGGTACGTTAATGTTGTAGACTTTTTGTAAACCATGACCTACAGCAGGATTAAATTCAGCAAACATCAATGGTGCTGGCATATTTGTTTCTGCACCAACATAAAATTCACCTTGAGCAGAGCCAGGAGATTGAACTTTGTAAGGAGGAGAATTGTTCTCACCGATAAGATTCTCTGCGATTTCATCGAATTGTGTTCCTGCATCTAAAAGATTGAGAAGGGGGTCATCACTAGCAAGAGCAGTGTCGACGCTTGGTTCAAATCTTCCAACAGTTCCTCGGGTGTCACCGTAAGACTGTATTAATCCAACATAGTTGTATGCACCAGGAGAACCAGAATGTCCTCCTAATAATCCGACTTCGTAACCATCAACAGATGAAGTACCATCTGGTGATTCAAATGTAGAATAATTCCATTCTCCATATTCAACGTTATTACTTTCAATATCTTCAGGAGATTCCATATTGTAAGTACCAGGATTAGATTCTGCGGAATTATGTTTCAAACTCAAATAAGGTTTGAAATCACTCCACTTAGATTTGAGACTTGGTTGATCATCGAGAACTTGATTGTTCATCTCATTATATCTGGAATATGCTCTTTTCATAGCGTTACGCATTGCCCAGGTATCTGGGGCACATCCGAATTGAAGGAATTTCTCTTCGTCATTGTCAACAACTGTAATTGACTTAACTTTGTACATTCTGGCTTGGCGAAATAGTTGCCTATTCACTGCGCTGAGGTCCTTAGCCAAGTTGATGAAACTAGTGGCTTGAGTATCAGTTGCTCGAACTGTATACTTCAGAAATCTCTGGGTCATACCCGACCCTTTCATAATAGGGTTATTAATGGTTTACTTAGTAAAGCGAGTGTAAATAAACTCACTTTTGGCTATATATGTATGTTATACGACATACGCATATGGCCGAGAAAGACCGAGACATATGCCCCGTTTGCTTAGGAGAATTATACACCATTGAAGGTGGAAAATATGTGTTCTGCATGTCAGAACCATAT
>DUJK01000054.1 GCA_013329925.1 Candidatus Poseidoniaceae archaeon | reverse complement strand
TGGTTGAATTCGGCTTTCAGCGCGTCAAACCACCAGCAGATACCGAAATAGAAGACAGCGTGTATACTCTCAATTTAACTGAAAAACGCTCAGTAATTTTACGTGGGTTTGGAGTATATTACCGCGACAACGACCTTGGTGCAATATTTCTGCCACGCTATGAATTCATCCCAGGGTACACAACAAATACAACTCTTGAACAGCCACTGTGGACTTATGATGAACTGCCGGAATTATATTTACCGGGCGAAACTGAATGGCACAATTATAAAACTCTGTTAACAGATTTAGTAAATTGGATACAAGGTTATGAACAAAAGGTTATTCAACAATTAGGCATCCCTTATCGTGTAACAAGCCTACGTGAGTGGGATAATAGTGAGCGGATAATAACCGCTCCACAAAACGTAATTGGTGCATGGGAAAAAATTGGCAAGATAATAGCAAAAATGCAGTATGTTGATTTTGAATAAAAAATAAGGTGAATTAAATGGCTAAAGCAAAACAAAAAAATAGACAGATTCCAGTAACAGTCCTAACCGGTTTTCTTGGATCAGGCAAGACTACATTACTAAATCACATACTTTCAAGTACCGAACACAAAATGAAATTTGCCGTGATTGAAAATGAATTTGGTGATGTGGGAATAGATGAAAATATTCTAGTAGAATCTTCAGAAGAGAGCATTATAGAAGTTATGAATGGATGCATCTGCTGTACAGTAAGGGGAGATTTGACTGAACTACTAGATAAGCTGTATGACCGAATCAGAGATTTTGATGGAGTCTTGATAGAGACTACTGGTCTGGCTGACCCAGCACCAGTAGCACAGACCTTCTTTGTTGATGACCGAGTAAGTGAGCGATACAAATTGGATGGCATAATTACTGTGGTCGATGCAAAACATGCGATACCGCATATTGAAGACGAGAAGCCAGAAGGAATTGAAAATGAATCAGTCGAACAACTAGCCTTTGCTGACCGAATAATGTTGAATAAAATCGACCTTGTTGATGAAGAAGAACTTCAATTAGTCGAGAAGAAAATCAAATCTATCAATGCATTTGCTCCGATTTACCATACACAGAACAGCATTATAGATCCAAAAAATTTGATTGATATCGGGTCGTTTGACTTAGAAAGGACATTGAAAATGGACCCTGAATTCTTGGATACCGATGCTGAACACGAACATGACCAACGGGTCACCTCAATGAGTGCTAAATTCGTTGGCGCATTAAATGTCAATAAATTAGACCAATGGATTGGCAAATTGATGCAAGATAAATCAGAAGACTTGTTTCGCTACAAGGGCGTTTTGGCAGTAAAAGGGATGGACAAAAAATTTGTATTCCAAGGTGTACACATGCTTTTCTCTGGATTTTTTAGTGACGAAGTAGCACCGTGGAGGAAGGGTGAGAAACGTGAATGTCGATTCGTCTTTATCGGACGAGATTTAGATCACGATGCTTTGGAGGCCGGATTAATGGCATGCAAGGCAGAGGAATTGAGATTCAATGTTGGCGACACCGTACTTGCAAACATCGGAGAGTTTGCTGAAGGAAAAATTCTGAAGTGTTGGGATCAGGGTAACCCTTACCGGGTCGAGATTCAAAATCAAGAGCGATCCAATGTGTGGGTCCCAATTGACGATGATGAGTATGTACGTAAAATGAATTGATTTGATACTATAAATCTAGTTTTGATTGATATGTTTGCACAAGTAGTAGTCTGTGATGGTTGTTGTTGTGGACGTATTTCAAAAGGACATAATGAAGTTCCAATAGACGCGTTGAAGTCTGCTTGGCAAGAAAACGAACTCGATGGCAAGGTTGAACTTACCATCTCTGGTTGTCTAGGTCCATGTAGCATGCATAATGTCGCAGTTTTGAAAACTGATGAAGACCAAACTTGGGTTGGTAAACTAAGTGGCAATGAACACTATGATGCTCTGGTTGATTGGGCGCTTGAAGTTGTTAACAATGGAGTCAATGTTGCGCTTCCACAAATATTAGCGACCCAAGTATTTGAGCACAGTAAATCACTTGTTGTTAGGAATTAAGCATAGTTAATTCAAGTTTTGATTGCGGTTAAGTATCGACTTTACTACAATTTGTGTTATTGCAACAATGCCGAAGATACAAGCTGATACAAGGGCAATCATCGAAGAACCAGTATCAAGTTCAGCCGACAAATAAATTCCTAGTATCACTGAAACCAGGCCAAAGAGTTGGGAATATAGTATGCACTCACGATAACTGCGGCCTAATAGTTGTGCAGTTGCGGCTGGCGTGACTAGTAATGCTGTAACAAGTAAGGCCCCGATTATTTTGACCATAGCAGTAACTACTGCAGCAATAAGGACACTAAATAACAGTCCAATTGCTCTAACCGGTAAACCTTGAATCTTAGCAGCCAAGGGGTCTACGGCAATCGCCAATAATGCGTGTCTTAGAACAAATAATACAATAAATGAAATTAAGCAAATACAGGTTATTAAATCTAAATCTATTGGGCGCAGTATGTATAAATTACCGTATAGATAACTTTCAACCGTGTTAGTGATTCCAACTTGAGTCAACTCAATTGTCCCTATTAGTGGCAGGTAAAAGGTAACTTCAAGCCGTAAGGCTACTAATCCCATCGCTAACATACCGGTGGAAAATATCGCAATTGAGGCATCCCCTGTTAGTATATCTCTGGACTGCAGTTCATGAATTAATACAGCTGCAGTTATACTGAACAATAAGGCATACCATAGCGGGGATGTCGCACCAAGTACTATGCCAACCGCAATACCACCAAATGAAACGTGCGCTAATCCATCACCAATCAGCGCAAGGTTTCTGATCAATAAGAAACAACCTAGAAATGCAGAAACAACGGTAACCATAACTGCTGCAACTAAGCCTCGCTGTAGAAGTGTTAAAGTGAAAAACGAGGGAAATACTTCGCCTGGCATAAATGGTGCAATGCTTTCTAGAAAAGGTGCGATTTCTTCTAAGAAAGATTCACCAATACTTGGAACCCGCATCACTCTTCCTCCAAACATACTGCGCAGTCGCTAGAATCAATATTGTGTATTTCATCATGTACCGGTTTAATTCCTCTTAATTCAGCAATGATATTTAGATCGGGGAAGTCCTCTGTCCTTCCATCAAATTGTATTGTTTCTTCCAAGTAAATAATTCGATGAGTGGAACGACGCATAGCGGTTATGTCGTGGGAAACCATTAGAATGGTAGTGCCTGTGTTATGAGTTATTCCGTCTAAAAACTTCAATAATGCATTCCTAGAATCACGATCGATTCCTACAAGTGGTTCGTCAAGCAAGATGAATTCTGCTTTAGAGGCAAGCGCTCGAGCAATGACTGCTCTTTGACGCTGTCCGCCAGATAGTTTGCTTATGCTGGTATCAGCATATTCTCGTAAACCAACTAGGTCTATCGCTTCGTTTACTTCATCAGCATTTGAACGCCTTATTAGTAGGTCAATTCCAAGTCCTTTCAAGGTCCCTAGTTTTACTAATTCTCTAACTGTTAAACGAATATTTGACGGCAGATTCGCTGCCGCTTGGGATACCCAAGCGATTCTACCGTGCAGCTCCTTGGAGTTTACCTCATGCCCGTATATTTTTACCTCACCAGTAAATGGTTTTAAGATACCAAGTATGGACAAAATAAGGGTGGTTTTACCACTGCCATTTGGCCCAACTAGCCCGACAAACTCGCCTTGTTTTATTGAAAAATCTACGTCCTTGATAATTAGGCTGCCTGACCTCTTAACGCTCAAGTTACTAACCTGTAATGGGTGGGTAGAAGTGGCATTTTTCCAAATGCTGTCTGTACTTTCCACTTAATTCCCATCCAGTTAATCCATAGGTGGATGGTTTTTGATTCACTCTTTCAAGGTGAGTTTCAAGCAGTGCATCCTAAACCGGCTTTGAGGTTTTCAAAGTTCTTTTCCATCAATGAGGCGTAGTTATCAGTTGAGTCTTTTGGAGCCATTTCCATTGTGTAGAGGTACTTCACGGTCACACCTGTAGGCATTGTATCAGAGATTGTTTGTTGGACAATACTGTCTACTGCAGAAGTAGAAGTGTATTCTTCAATGAAGAACACAGTGATGCCATTTTCGTTGATTTGGTCTACTACCTTGATTATGTCAGCTGGTGTAGGTTCTCCTTCAGGATCAAGTCCGTGAACAGTTACAAACTCTAGATCGTATCTTTCCGCCATGTATGAGTAAGCATTGTGATTTGCCGCAACTTTGTTGCTTGGGCAACTAGTACCGGTTACGAAAGTTGATTCAAACTTCTCATCCAAGCCGTCTAGAGTTGCCATGAATTCCTCAGCATTGTCGGTAAATTTACTGTCCATAGATGGGTACTTTGCAACTAGTGTAGCAAGAACTAGTTTGACTTGTTCCTTGAATGATACAGGGTCTAACCAGCTGTGCGGGTCAAAGGAGAGGTCTGCTTCTTCTTCGTCACCATGGTCATCACCCTCCTCGTCGGAGTGGTCATCATGGTCGTCGCCGTCTTCAGCACCG
>DUJK01000045.1:2520-6882 GCA_013329925.1 Candidatus Poseidoniaceae archaeon | reverse complement strand
GCATTCTTAGGATTATTTGCTTGGTTGATTGTTCATTGGATCTTTAAACTAGAATCTACACCTAATGAATTTATTATCGCCTCAGGTCTTTACATCATTATGCTTGGAATTCTGGGAGTACTAAACACTGCATTTGAGTCTGATTTGGTATTTGTTGACCCGGCAAAAGGTAGATTAGTACCGGTAGATCAGTGGCTTGAGAGCATTCTAAAACCAGTGGTAGGAATCGGTCTGCTATTCTTGATCGCAAGAAATTTACTTGATCAAGCAAGAGATGGCAACCCAGTAGTATTTGCTGCAACAATATTGTTACTGCTCTACGGTGCGGCAATTGTTGGAATCGCCTATCGGTGGGGCTATTCAGTTTGGCGTGGAGAAAAGGTAAAAGATGAATTTGAAGAACAAATCGTCGAAAATCTAGAGCCATTATCTTACGATTTGACAAGAACCAGAGGAAGAATCGAATTTATCGCGCAGATGTCAATGGATGAGCGGTTAACGATAATTAGCGAAGCTCCAGCAAAGCAACTGACATTTGCTGATTTGCAAGCTTTACCCAAGAGTCAAAATGATGGGATAATTCCCAAGAATCCGATGAAATAACCTATTTCATCCAAGGGATTTCTTCAGGAATTTCAGCAAAAATATTAGCCGGAAGTGCAACTTTTATTTTTGAAACGTAACCTAATTGTTCAGTAGTAGACTTTTGCCAAACAGCATACTCAGCAAAATCTTTCATTTTGAGTATTGGATTGTTATTTCTGTTCCAATCTAGTGTTTGCATTTCAACACCAGGCGCTTCATGGCCAGTACAGACTAGTAAGTCTCCCGACAAATCATTCATGACTTTTAGTGAATTCCAGTGTGCCTGCTGCCGGCCACTGGGTAAATCATCTCGACCTACACCACCATCGCCGGTAAACAGAAAATCACCAGTGAAGACATGATTTGAGGTAACTACGAGCATTGAGTCCTCAGTATGCCCAGGTACATGATGAAAAGTAATAGCATGATTTCCAAGGCTAAGAACACTATCTGAATTCACGAATTTAGTTACCCCAAGTGAAGGTGTAGAATGCCACATCACATATTCACAGCCGACAGATTTCGCAATAGTAAAACAGCCAGTAATGTGATCCGCATGAGTATGTGTTGCAATACACATTGTTAATGTCAAACCCATTTGCTCAATGGTTGATAAATAAGAATTAGAAAAATCAAAAACTGGATCGATTAGCCCCGCCTCTTTTGATTCATCATCCCATATCAAGTAGGTCTTGGCCCACCCTTCTGTGTTCAATTGCTGCATCTGCATAGTTAGGCCTAGAAGGATTTATTCTATAATTTCAATGTCTGTGATTTTATTGTCAATGATTAAACATAATGGGATATAGGGGCAGATATGAGCCACCCTGATGTTGTTGTGTATCTAGAACATGATGGCAAAGTGTTACTTGTTGACCAACAAGGCAATGGACCCCAGAAACCTATCAAAGGCAGGGTTGCCAACTCTGATATTCTGCGATTTCCTACTGTTGAGGAAGTGGCTAGCAAAGGTATTGAATACGAATCAAAATTAACTATTAGAATTGTTTTTGGTAATCAAGTAATCAAAGTCATCAAGGCCTATCCTAAGATATCCTGGCCTAAAGAATGGGCATGGAAAGATAGTGTTATTTCAGATAATTCAGTTCATCCAGTCGCTAGAGAATCGATTTATCGAAGCATTCATCGACTCGTAGCTAAGGTAATTATTAGAAATGATTCGGGCCAAATATTGCTAGCTAAGGTAAAGCGTGGTCATTTCACTGGTTTTTGGACATTACCAGGCGGCTATATGGACCATGATGAACACCCATCAATCGGCTGTGTAAGAGAAACTATGGAAGAATTAGGAATTGAGATCCAATTAAATGACATAAAACCGGTAATCACTCAAAAAATATTCAATGATGAAGGCATTTCTTTTGTTTCCTTCACTTATCAAGCCACTTGGAACGGGGACATCAACCAACTTGCGCTCCAAACCGAAGAGATAGAAGAAGCCACATGGTTCAGTCCAGATGAAGCATTAGAAAACGCCGTGTCGTTTTTTGATTCTCAAGCATTGCAAGCTACACTCTAGATGCCTAAGATAGACTTAGCAGCAGCAAATGAGTCTTGCAACCCTTCAGGTTTGGACCCGCCACCTTGAGCAAAAGTTGGCCTTCCACCACCGCCACCAGCAATATGTGGGATAATCGCTTGCAGGATTTCTATTGCATTATACTTCTCGCTAGCAAGTGAATTTTCGGTTGTAGCAACCATTAATTTGCCACCACCTTCTTTAGAACCCAATATGGCAAGAGTTGGTTGGGAATCATCCAAAGTTAATTCCTTAAGCATTTTAGACATGTTTTTCAGACCTCCATCTGATTCCATTATGACAATCCTTACACCGTCTTTAGATACGCTGGAATCATCTCCACCACTAGTCCTTAGACGAACTATTTCTGCCTCTAATGCCTCGATTCGCTTACGTTGTTCTTTCCATTCACCGAAGAAGCGTTCGGCGGTTTTTGGAACATCCGCCACATTGACACCAAACACCTCACCTGTTTGACGCAGAATTCCATCCTGCTCTCTAGCATAATCAAGCGCTGCTTGACCAGCAACGATATGTAATCTTTCAACTCCATCCTGAACAGCGTTTGAGCGAACTAAACGAATCGAGCCTATTTGCCCAATTTCATCATGGTGGGTGCCACCACAGGCTTGAATATCGTGATCTGAAATTCTCAAAACTCTAATCATGTTGCCTTTAGGAGCACCACCTTGGTACAAATCAAAGCCATGCTTGCGGTCAGCATCTTTGCGGTTTAGAATAGTCTTCTCAGTTTTATGAACTTGAACTATTACTTCATTAGCCATCTTTTCAATTGAGTCTAAATCTTGCCTCGTCAATCGATTATAGTGAGTGATATCTAATCTGGCTGATTCGACAGCCTTGTTAGCACCTGCTTGGTAGATATGAGGACCTAAGATACGTCTTACTGCGCCACCAACAATGTGTACTGAGGTGTGATGATCCATCAATTGCTTTCGTCGATTCCAATCAAGACTACCGTGAACTACATCGCCGTTACTGAGTGGACCGTCGGTCAAATGGACAATATGATTGCCGATCTTAGCAACATGCAAAACTCGACAGTGAACAGAATCCGTCGACAAGACACCCATGTCTGACTCTTGTCCACCGCCTTCAGGGTAGAAACAAGTACGGTCTAGAATTACTCCATGAGTAATGTCTTTTGACAATCCTTCTTGATCTATTTCTGCACAAAACAAAACACTTGCATCGAATTCAAATTGGTATACATCGTCATAATATAGCGGACTTGTTGCTGGTAGGTGTTCAATCCCTTCAATTAAAGCTGATTCGGTATTTTCTTTGGCTGCATCCTTGGCCATCTTAGCATGGCGTTGGGCCAACTCAGCGGTAAATCCGGTTCGAAGAGATACGGATTTCCAGCCTGAACGGATAGCCAAAGAAACCGCCATTTCAGGAGCAATGCCGTGTGAATCATTAAGTGAAAACAATAACTCATCGGGAATTGTTTCTGTTGATTTATCAACACCACTTAGCATCGTCTTGATTACTTGCTCACCTTTACGCAGCATTTCAACATATTTTGCTTCCTCTAGGTTGAGTATTGTTGCAATACCATCGTGAGTTTGCTTCATGACTTTGTTGCCCAAATTGACCTCAATATGGTGTAGGGCTAAGTCAGCCAGAGAGACGTCGATACCAAGTTCATCACGCATTCTAAGTGTTCTTCGCGCCAACATTCTCGCTAGATATCCGGCTTTAGCATTGGATGGTACCAGCCCATCGCCTAACATGTTACATAGTGCGTGAAGGTGGTCTGGAATCGCATATATTCTAGATAATGGGTCGGTTATTGCAGTAAATTGTTCACTAGAAATCTCGATACCACGTTGAGCCAGTCTTTGTAAAAATGTGGCGAGTAGTTCCTCCCCATCAACACCCGCTTCGATATTCATAATCCCGTTGAGGCGACTCATTTCGCCAAGAATACGGTCTAGGTCTAAATCAGGCCATTGCTTAGCGACTCCTTCAAAACCTGCTAATTGTTTAAGCCAAGCCACAGTTTGGGGATAAATGGCTTCGTAAATTGTTGGCGTACCAGCAGCAGCCCAACAAAATCTTTCTAGCCCATAGCCAGTATCGATAATTTGCAGTGGCATTTCACTATATTTGTCGCCTTTTATCTCAATATCACCGTCTTCATCTTCATGAAGATTCATGAATACTAGAGTTGCTAATTCTAGGCCACCAACAATCACTTCAACTGCAGGACC
>DUJK01000045.1:0-2118 GCA_013329925.1 Candidatus Poseidoniaceae archaeon | reverse complement strand
CCAAAAGTTTGCGTGAACATTTCATGACAATATCTGACACATTCTTCCATCCAGTAGTACATTTTACCCTCATCAGGTCGATTAAATACGTGATGCGCCATCATCTCAAAAGTTGTCAGATGTCGTCCACTACGGCCAACAGCATCAACATCTGTTAGACGAATACAAGGCTGCGAAATAGTCAATGGATTTGCTGGGGGATCTACTAAACCAGAGGTTACATGTGGCTGGAAATCAGCAATTGATGCAATAGTCAAGTGAATGTCGTCCCGCCATCTGGCAAGAATCGGATAAGGTTCTATTCTAGTATGTTCACGCTCTTCAAAAAATCCGAGGAATGCTTCACGCATGGCGTCCTTTAGTTCCTTTCCACGCATGTCAAAACCGCTAATTAGTGGGCTGCCAATGAAGGTATACTCATCTTCACTAGTATCTCCACAAGTATCACGATCGTGATTTGAAGTCCAAAACCACAAGCCAGTTACCCGACATTGCTTTCGAATGTAGCCATTCTCATGAAAGACTGCTAAATCGATGGGAGCCATAACCATGAAAGTCACCTACTGGACAATCTTGCCAACATAAACAATGTATTGAACCCTACGGGTAATCTACCAGTTTATCGACAATCCTCAAAGGTAAATGCAGACACCCGCCTCCATGGGCGAGGATTGGCGCAAGCATCTTGAATCACAAGATGACGGTACGGTCAGAATCAAAGCCCATGGAAAAATGAATGTTGATGCTCGAATTGTTACCGACCAGCAACACCTAAGCAACCATATTGATGATAGAGGACCTGAACAGTTGGTTAACGCAGCTGAATTACCAGGAATAGTGGGTGAAGCATGGGCAATGGCTGACTGGCATTTTGGCTACGGTTTACCGATTGGCGGAGTAATTGCCACCGACGTCAATTACGGGGACAATGGTGGAGCAATCTCACCTGGTGCTGTTGGCTTTGACATTAATTGTGGAGTGCGAGTTTTGGCATTAGAAGCCACTATTGACGATATTCCAAACATCAAAAAACTTGGTGGCAGAATTGCTGGAAGAATTCCCGCCGGTGCCTCAGGTAAAGGTGGACTTGACATCAATATGTCAGAAATTAAACAACTTACTCAAGGTGGTGCCCAAGCTGCAGTTGAATTAGGAATTGGGTATGATGAGGACCTTGCGGTACTGGAATCAAATGGACTACTAGAAGTAGAAGAAAATGACCTTTCCTCTAGAGCATTAGAGCGGGGACTTAGGGCGCTTGGAACTCTAGGTAGTGGCAATCATTTCATGGAATTACAATCTGTTGAGCAAGTTGCTGACCAAGAAACTGCCAAAGAATGGGGTTTGTATGAAGGACAATTATTGGCCATGATTCACTCAGGTTCAAGAGGTCTAGGCCATCAAGTATGCAGTGAGCATTCTAGAAAACTAGAGCAAAAATATCGCAAGACTGCCGATGGGTGGCACTCTGAAGAATATGGCTTCACTTTGTCCGACCGACAACTAGCCTGTGCTCCTATGTTCTCAAAAGCTGGTCAAGATTATCTTAACCAAATGAATGCTGCTGCAAATTTTGCCTTTGCTAATCGTAGTGCTTTAGCCCATCGACTAAGAGAGGTTTTGAAATTGGAAATGGGCATTGACGGTGAAGCAAGAACCCTGTATGATGTCGCTCATAATATCGCCAAAATCGAAACTCACAATTTACACGGGAAAAACTGCCAGTGTGCGGTTCACCGCAAAGGCGCAACCCGAGCATTTGCTGGCGATAGCGGACACATTGAAGCAAGTTTCCAGCAAACTGGCCAACCAGTACTAGTTCCTGGTGACATGGGTACCGGATCATGGATTATGGCTGGGCCACAAACCGGTCAGAACCAGGCTTTTGGCTCATCGTGCCATGGTGCAGGGCGAGCATTGTCAAGAACTAAAGCCAAGAAAACTATTGATGGTAAAGCGCTGAAAAAGCGCCTTGAGGACTCTGGAATTAGAATACATGCATCAACACCCAACGTACTTTCTGAAGAAGCACCCGATGCCTACAAGGATGTTGATGAAGTAATCGACTTAACAAGCCGTGCAGGATTAGCAAGACCCGTTGTTAGAATGCGCCCTAAT
>DUJK01000153.1:6892-7088 GCA_013329925.1 Candidatus Poseidoniaceae archaeon | reverse complement strand
CTCATCAATCCATTCTTTTTGAATAACCATCAAATCCTCATTCAAATGCAGAGTACCATGCTCGCATGTAGCCGCAATTTCCCCTTCTGTTGAAGAATAGAATTGATGTAAGGTTAAGCCAAAATGCTGCTCAATTTTTGCTCGGTCAACATCCTCTAAAACTTCAGCAACCGAGACCATTTTTCGCACCTTGATT
>DUJK01000153.1:1812-6491 GCA_013329925.1 Candidatus Poseidoniaceae archaeon | reverse complement strand
CTGTCATGTAGTTCATCTAACGGTTTCATTAGGTCATAAAAATTAAATTTAATTCGACTGGAACCAACTGATTCAAAGGTATTGGAATTAGCCCGTAAAATTAAACCAATTTTATAGCGCGCAAATATTGAACCATCAAGACCTCTGGATAGCATGAAACCGGCCCATGAAGCCTGTTCTTTTTCACTGAGGAAATGCATACCTCTTGAGCCGCTGGTGCCTGAGGAATAACCAATTGAATATGGGCCAATTTTAGGAGAGAAATCACGATTTTGTTCAGCCCTATCGGCTAATTCTCTTGCCTGATTCATATCTAATCTAGTAGTCAACAAATCAGCTAGATTGTCCATCATGATAGATTTGTCAATCAAGGGGAATTTTGCCCATTCATCATCTGATAACCCTTCCCAGTGCTTGGCGTAAAACGGCGAGTTTTTTCTAACAAACTTTACTTGTCGCTTCATTCCCTGACGCTGTATTTTTTCAATACGTTGTCGACTGTGGAATTTCTTTGGAGTAGTAAAGTAGCGAAATAAAGTCCTAAGTTTACTCATTCCAACTCCTCCATACCTTCCTCGAAGGTTTTTACTGGCTGCCAATCAAGCGCTGCCTTAGCACCTGATATATCGAGTGTTAACGAGCCTGTCGCCTGCCTTAGACCATATGGTGTTAGGGTTGGCTCATAGGGCCTACCCGGTATCATTGACGCTACAGCACTTGTAATGTGGGCAAGTAGGAACATTGGCCAGTAGGGCAATTTACGCTGCCGATAATTTCCTGGAAGCTTATCAGTATAGGTCTGCATAATCGATTTGAAAGTTTGTGGATTGCCGTTAGAAATATTGTAAAATTTGCCCAAACTGGTCTCTGGCGCCTCGATGGCAAGACAGACAGCATCAACAAAATTTGACAAACAGGTGACATCGACAAGGCCCTCGCCATTACCGATTGTCCGGTAATTATTTTTACCAATCAGTCGCTTTAATCTCGGCAATAATGTTTGATCTCCAAGACCAAATACCGCTCTTGGTCTAAGGCCTATCCACTGATCCTTGGGTTGTGATAAACAGAATAATTCAGCATCATACTTACTTGCCCCGTAATGGTGTTTGGGTCTGAATTTTAGTTCCGGGGTTTCATCTGTGTGTGGCTTGTCATGATTCATTCGGTCAAAAATTGACGCCGAAGATACCATCACTATACGAGAAACTGAATTTTGTTGCCCTGCCATGTAGACATTTTTTGTCCCCGCTACATTGGTTTGGAAAAATCGCTTTTTATTGCCGAAAGGTGCTGCGTAGGCCGCACAATGAATAATAACATCGCAATTTTTTACTGCCGGAGTTAACTCTGCTAAATTGGTTATATCACATATTTTCATATCAAAATTTTGATTTTTCATAGCAGTGATTTTCGATTGATTCCTACCGATACCCACAACCGAATAACCGGCTTCTCTAAGCCTAAACATGATTGCCTTACCAAGTGTACCAGTAGCACCTGTCACCGCTATATTCATACTTCCACCCCGCTATTTATGAGATATATTTCTCCACATTAAAACCATCACGGTTGGCCAAGAAATTGCTAAAAACCAAGCAAGCCAAACGGGTAGCAAAGGTGGACTATCAACATCGACTGGGATTTCAGTGAAGCTTGATTGACCATCAACATCTAACCATACCTCTAATGTTTGATTGCCAGAAAATGGGAATTTGACCTGCCCATTCCATATCGAATGGTTATTTCTATCCTCAAAAACTGTACGCATTCTTACAGTGTCTTTTTCTGTTGGATAAACCAGCACAGTCCACGCATTGGTAATTTCGGTAGTCTCATTATTAGCCGGTAAGATTGATACTTCCGTTTCAATCAATGCTTTTGGCGGCCAAATCATAAATTCAACCCAGACATATGTTTCATTGACATCAATAAGGAATCTCTTTGGCGCGTCTAATCCTTCTCCTTCTTCAGATAAATGAATTACGTGACCACTTGCTAATGGAGTAATAATAAGTAGCAAGAACACCCCTACTACTGACAGCTTTGCGCTAGGTGAAGATTTCTTGCTAAGAGTGATCATTTTATTTGCCGATAAACGTTCAATTGCTGCACCAAAACCTTGACTAAAAGCGACAAAACCACGTAATACAATTACACTAACCACAACTGATAGAATGGTGTTAAACAAGCCGATTTCAGCGGGAATGTAATCGATTAGAGTCGGCAACCATACCGCATCAACAACAATTACTAGAGCAACTAGTCTGTTGGGGTTTTGTAATACTCTATACCGTTTTGTTACTAGGAAGATTGGCAATAATAGCCAAGGTAAACATTGTGCAGCCCAAATTGGATGAGGTGAGCCAGGACGGAAATAATGCTCACTGGTCATCATTGACTCGACCAGAATTGGCACGAATACAAAGAGTAATATTTGCGAGGCGAGCAATAAACTGCACAAAGCTAGAGCGCCATTTTTACCAAGTAATCTATCGGCTAAAGGTAGGAATACTATCAGTGAAGCGCCAGCAAAAATTATGTGTAACATGATTTTGAAATTAAAAATTTCAATAAACCATGCTCTAGGTTCTAAGAAGTTGGCAAACGCAAGATGAAAATGATACAATAAAGCCCATAGCGTACCGATTATCACTAGGTTAAACCATTTAGGAATCGCGTCTTTTAATCGGTTTTTCATTTGTAATGCAAGGACAAGTGTCGCCACCTCTACTAACATTCCACCAGCAAAGGTCCAGATATGTGGAGGAGTAATTATCATCGTATCAACCCCGTAAGAGATATGCCAATAATCATCATATAATCCTCCAACGACAAGGGTGATTAAGCCACAAGCCATCATCCAAAGACTGGTTGGGGCAATAAATGGGCCAATAAAAAAACCATTCTTTTCAGGGTTTTTTGAGATAAAACTATTCCACAAAATGTAGGACACAAGCATGATACTTGTTGGAATCATTCCGGCCAGAATCATTACGTGTGGTGGAGTGAATAATTCATCGCGGCCAATATCGGTGTGCCACTGAAAATCAACTGCTAAGCCAAATCTGGCAATCATATGGTACAAGCACAATACTACCAAGAAGGCTATCAAGAAATTATCTTCTCTACTGCGCTTTGTCTCCATATTTAGAACACCCACTTGGCAGTTGTTGACTTACCCGAGCGGTCTACGATACAATGTTCTAGTGTATCATCATGTTTGTTTACTAACTGTAAAAATTCGTGCATGTGTTTGCCTGATAGCCAGTTTTGATGACCTTGAAAGAAGTTCTTGCTAGACTGTGGTTCAAGGAATTCAACCGTTCCTGCACTAGCAAAATTATTTCCTTTGACGCTTTTATCAAAATAACCGATTGTGGTTAAATTTGGAACTAAATTTGAGTTATCATAACTTATTGATTCACATTTTGGCCCGTCCCCTGATAGCCCAATTACCGCGACAACACAATACGATTCATATTCCCAATCGCAATGCTTTGTTGGCCGGTCATCTCCAATACACAATAAGGCATAATCGGTTGGCAGAGCGGGTAATAAATCGGCAATCGATTGTATCGCAACATGTGGACTACAACTACCATCAGTCACATCAAATGAGAAACATGACTGGCTATCAAGTCCAATTCCATGACAATGGATGCCGAGGTCTCCTTGAATGTGAGTAGCGAATGCTGGCTCGGTTCTAAAGTGCTCTCTAAACACTCCTCCGTGGACTATTAAACCGATTTCATCAGGCTTGATTCCGGCATTACTGATGGCTTTTTTAGCCAACTTAAGGGTGGATTTTAACAAACCTGTGTAACCTATTTTCTTACTTTCCCAAGATAACATTACGACCAATTTTCCACCCCCTTTGGAAGTTTTAAGTGCATGGCTAATATTCCAATACCTGAACCATATGAGATCAATAAAGCCGTTTCGTCTGACTTTAGATGACCGCTACTTAGCGAGAGTTCAATCTGAACACCGTGAGTAGTAGATGCAGTATTGGCGGTTTCCACGCTATTATTGTGCAAGAAATTGATTTCACCCATCATATCAGTAGCTATCTTTGCGCCTTTTTTTACCGCTTTAGGTGTGGTTGGATGAGAAAAAGTATGATCTATTTCATCCCATTTAACTGCCATATAATCGGTTGAACGCTTCAAGAAATTTCCAAGATTATCGAAAACCGCAGTTTGCATGTCTTTAGCCCTAGTTCTCATTTGCGGACCTACGTGTGATTTACAGGCTTGTCCGATACAATAATGATTGAATTGTGCCATAGTAATTGGTTCACTAAAAATTATTCTTCCTGCTTCCTCAGACCGTCCAAGAATATACGCTGCAGCACCATCACCTACAGTTAGTGATGCTATTGCCCGGGGATGAAGATACAAATTTCTTCTCATTGCTTCATCAATAATAGGCGAAATATGCTCGCCTGCCACAATTAACGCATACTTGGATTGCCCGCTTTTGATTCTTGATTCGGCGATTAACAATCCAGTTAACATACCCGCACACGCATTGGAAACATCGAACGTTTGTGCACCAGGTATCTTTAATTCATCTGCGATTAAAGTAGCAAAACTTGGCGATAAGTGTTGACGAAGTTTAGCATCCATCTTACTAACTGAACAATTAATCACCAAATCAATATCTTTGGCAGCGAT
>DUJK01000153.1:0-1479 GCA_013329925.1 Candidatus Poseidoniaceae archaeon | reverse complement strand
AGAGCCTTTTTAGCAGCCCCAATGGCTAATTCAAAACTCCCTTGACCAGCAGATACTTCATGATGTGCTAAGATTCCAGTTAATCGGACAAAATCAAGTGAACGAGGTAGAACTTTTGGCGATGCAAAGGATGTTGTCGCTACTTTTGTTTCCGGTAAAAAACCGGCAAAAGACAGCAACTGAACGTGATTGGCACTACCCATCATGTCATTTGTCATCGTACTCTAATACAAAAAGGTTCAACCGACATATGCATTGTGAATCACGATAAATTTTACACAATATAACTGGAATTCAAGTTCTATCTATTTAGACAGATTTATTCATTGTCTAATTTTCATTGTATCATGGAACTTGTGTTAGTTGTAGTGAGCATGGTAATCACTTTGCTAGCTGCAGCACTAACAGTCCCTGCAGGCTTTGGCCTAGCGACTATGTTGACTCCGGTGGTATTATTCTGGTTACCACCACATGAAGCCATTGCCGTTGTTGCCATAATTCATGGCGCACATAATGCTTGGAAATTTAAATTATTGAAGTCAAGTGTTGATTTTTCCGCAGTTAAGCGCTATGGATGGGCGTTAATTATCGGTGCAATAATTGGTGCAGTATTGCATTCTTACATTCCTTCAGACCCATTACTGCTAGTTGTTGGAATAGCACTAATTATTCTACCAATTCTATCAGTTACTGAAAAATGGACAAATATTAGGCTACCTGATACCGAAGATCGGATCGGTGGATTTGGCTCGGGTTTCTTTGGTGGCTTGACAGGTCATCAAGGTGCATTAAGAGCAATGTTTCTACAAAAGAGGTTACCAGACAAAGTAGCCTACGCAGCAACTGCAAGTGTCTTAGCTTTAGCAGTAGACCTTACTCGGATTCCGATTTACATTATGTTTGAAGGAAATGCAATACTTGACGAATTTATCTTGATACCATGTTTGGTTGTATCGGCAATTTTAGGAGTTAATTTAGGCAAACGCTGGTTAACCAAATGGCAGCAATCAAGAATTAGAACTGGTATACTAATAGCTATAGTTGCCAGCGGTTTCATGTATATTGCCGAGGCGACAAATAATCTAGGCTACTGGTGAGAGTATCAGAAAGTAGATTGCCATTCTTCAACATCTTGTGCTGCTGCCCAGTCTTCGTCTGTAGTTGCGCCACGTACTTTCAGAACTTCTCTTGCTAACAACCAGTAAACTAGTGCCAGAGAACGACGTCCCTTATTGTTGGCCGGTACGGCAATGTCAACATTTCTTAGATTGTTATTAGCATCAACAATTCCCACAACTGGCAAACCAGTGTTTACTGCTTCTTTCAAAGCTTGCTGGTCTGCAGCAGGGTCAGTAACAAACAGGATATCTGGCTCGACATATGAGCGTAGAGCAGGATTGGTTAGTGATCCCGGAATAAATCTTCCAACCGCAGAGTGTGCGCCAACTGCTTCAGCGAATTTTCTAGCAGGCCTTTGAC
>DUJK01000017.1 GCA_013329925.1 Candidatus Poseidoniaceae archaeon | reverse complement strand
CCCAATTCTGTTGCATGTTTAGCAAAAGTACGGATTGCACACCATAGAGCCATAAACAATCTAACAAGAACCGGCACATCAATACCTACCCAAAGACAACTGTCAAAAACCATCAGTTTGACCGATAAAATATGAGCAAGGATTGGAGCATCCGTAAGCGACGCCCGGTACGTAGAAAGAACATTGCACCACTACTCAAAGCCCTAGAATCATCACTAGGAATTGATTTATCGGTCGATGGCGCTTTTTTAGAAATGGCAGAATATGGTCCATGGCAGATGGTATTTGTCGACAAAGTGGCCAAAGCAATCGAAGTGAAAAACGACGACAATGAGCGATTTACATTCTTGACCTTGAGGGGATTTTTAGAGCATAGCGACGCGGCTAAATGGGTAGAAGTTGACCATGGTGCGATTCCATTTTTGATGAATGGCGCTGATTGCATGGTGGCTGGAGTTCAGGCTGCCGATGAAGATATTGCAGTTGGTGAATTAGTGTGGATTCGGGACATGACGCACAAGAAGCCGCTGGCTATTGGATGGTCGACTATGGAAGGTCAAGAAATGGCCGCAGCAACCAAAGGTAAAGGCATCAAAACCCTGCATTGGGTTGGCGATGAGTTGTGGGAAATGGAATCCTAGATTTGTTGTTATTGAAGGCGAAATGGCAAAATACAGACACGCCTAACCCTTACACAATGAGAAAGATTGTTGTTGCTTTGATGATTCTCTTTTCCCTAATGGTTATCCCCAATTCAATTGGTCAAAATCCACATCCAACTGCAGCAATATCGCTTGATTGTGATAGTGACCCAATCGAGGTTTCCCACCTGTATGAGGTAGATGACAGCCAAACGCAGGGTTATTCAGTCGATTTTGAACCTTCTAAAAACAGAGATTTTGAATGCGTCATTTCAAACCCAACTGCGTATCAAGAGGTTGTTGAAATCTCATATACAATCGCAAATGTTTCACAATCAATGATTTTACAGATTAATCACTCTGATAATACAGCACATGATTCGCTTGAAATTACGGTAGATGCTTCGAGTAGCGAAAATTTCACTATGCGCTTAATTCTTGATGAAGGCGTGAGATATGATGTCGAACCATACATTTCTTTCTCCGTTTCGATCTATGCAACTGTTCTTGAGATTAACGGAATTCCTCCCCTTAATGATGCTTCATCTACTTTCGATAATGCAATAATTATACGCGAAATTCTGCAAGGCTCTCGCTTAGGGTTCAATGTGAATCCGTATAATCCACAATCAGCTGGGTCTCTTGCTGGATTACAGATTACGGGACAACTATTCAATGGTAATTCATGGTCAAACTATGATTATTCAACCTTATTTGACAGCGAAACAGAATTACCGTTTAGCGAACCTTGGAATGTGATTCAATTTATTGATGTTGATTGCCCATATTGTAAACAAGTGGCAGATGATATGAGGATTTACTCTGAAAGATATGATTACAATAACAATACCAATCAAAATCCTGATGTTCGTTTTATCACCAATGTCGCCGATATTGTAACAAATAATGTTCAAAACTCAACAAATGGTTCAGGAACCAATGATCGACAAGACATTGAAGATTTTAGAGGAAATTACCAGCACAATTTGATTGACTACATCGATGATTTGTCAAATATAAACCTCGATTATTGGGGTATACAGGGAATCCCAAGGACTTACTTGATTCAACCCGATGGAACTTTTGCTTGGGATCCGGCCTCATATCCATACGTAGGGTGGTCTGAGTTCGAACACAAACCAATCATCTTGGATAACTGTGCTATTCAATCCTCATTTCCTTTCCTACCCCCAGGCTCGCCGTTTGGCCCAAGTTATGATTGTGATGTTGCAGATGCAATAGATTACTTGGTCGAAGATACTGATGTCTCACCTGTTGTTGCGATGGAGATATATCACGGAGAAAGTTTGGAAAATGCTTTATCAGTTCACAATATTGAGATTGAATTAGATTTGAACGCTGCGCCAATACATAGTGATAATTTCCTCAAGCATGTACAAGCAGGAAACTACAATGGTGCAACCTTTCACAGAATTATTGATGATTTCATGATTCAAGGAGGAGATTTCGAAAACGGTGATGGTACTGGTGGTTATGCTTACGAATGGTATGGCTATTGTAACGGACAAGCGATGAATAGTTCTGCTGAATGTTCTAATTCGACAATATACACTATTCCTGATGAAGCAGATAATGGCTTAGTTCACACTTCTTGTAAAATTTCAATGGCGAAAACAAGTTCTCCTAATACCGGCGGCAGCCAATTCTTCATTATGCCCGGTGATATTTCCCAGCACACATGGCTTGATGGAGTCCACACTGTATTTGGTGAAGTGACCAGTGGATGTAACTCGATAACCCTGTTATCTGAGGTTCAAACGGGTAATTCTGACATACCGTCAATTCCTGTTGTGATAAATAGTGCCACGATTATCTCTAATCCAACTGCTGACTCTGACGGCGATGGAGTTATTGATACAGAGGATGAATTCCCTAATGATGCTAACGAAACACAAGATAGTGATGGCGACGGTGTAGGAGATAATTCAGACGAATTCCCACAAGACAGCAACGAAACTCACGATGATGATGGTGACGGTGTCGGTAACAATACCGATGCATTCCCACAAGACGGTAACGAAACTCACGATGACGATGGCGACGGAGTTGGCAATAACACAGATGCATTCCCACAAGACGCCAACGAAACCATGGACACCGATGGTGACGGTGTAGGAGATAACGCAGACCCTGAACCAGAAGACCCATCAATTTCTTCACCCGCAGACATAGAAGTAAACGTGAGCGATACCTCAGCATATTTAATCTCAGGAGCGATTGTTTTCTTGGCAATAGTAATCATTTTTGTTAGAAGAAAACCACCGAGTAACACGGACGAAAATTACACACAATTTGCCTATCAAGACTCATTGTTTAACGAAGATTGATGTGTTCAACTAGGCGCTCGATGAAGCGGCGTTGTTCAAGATCCCAATCTTGCAATGTAACTGTACATGAGCCGCGTCTTGCCGGTAACTTGCCGTCAGCAAAGCCAGCTTGAGTTAAATCGCTAGCAACTATTGGTAAACTCCTACCTTTGAAATAAATCTTGCACCCATTCTCGACTTGTTGGACATAACCAAACTCAAGGGTTAATTTTGTCGCAGATTCGGTAAATTCAACTCCCCCAGCCTTGAGAAATCGCTTGATAGCGGAGAATATTCCTGCAACATCTGTTGAATCACTGGCAAGCCCACCATAAGCGGACAAAAAATCTAATTCGGTCGAATTTTGTTCGATTAGGTGGTCAAAATCACGTGATTTAGTTGGCTTTGACGACAATGTTCCACCTAACTTAACCACCGCGGATGGTCTTTTGGATATACCGGCGGATTGAGAAATTAAACTATGATTGGCGCAAACCTCAATCAATGAATCGTCATGGAATAACCATGTCCACTACTTGGGTTGTAGATTCAAATTGTTTTATTCACCTTGGTTCAATGGCGCAAGATAACCTGTTAGAGGATTTGAGAAAGAGTATTCCTCAAGGCCTCTATGTCACACCTGGAGTTCATAAAGAAGTTAGAACTGTTAGATTTCAACGGTGGAAAAATAAACCAAATCTGCTGGATAAACTAAACCCAATATTAACCACAATTGCCGTGGATGACGGACAAATAAGAGGTCTAGCAGAACAGATTGGTGAACGAGCTGCTCCCCAAGATGTTGATTTATCGTTAATGGTTCTAGCCAGTAAATTATCTCGAGAAGGCCGAGAAGTCA
>DUJK01000005.1 GCA_013329925.1 Candidatus Poseidoniaceae archaeon | reverse complement strand
TGGGCTTGACCATGTAGCACTTAATCCATTAACTGAAATTTGAGGCATAGAATAAACAACACTCAGACCTTTCTTGATTATTATCTTGAAGGTATAATCAGAAGCCACAGGCAGTAACGCAGTATTTTCTAAAGTATGTTCTCCATCATCCAAAGCTTGTTCGCTAGGAGAGAATAATCCTACAGCAGCATCTATTGAGATACCGTCAGTAACAGATGTTGCACCTGACCCTTGATTGGTAGTTTTTACAATTTTGAAAATACTTACCGCAGAATTTTTAGCCTCTCTTGTTAGGAATCCAGTATCTATATCAATTGAGGATGTTTGTCCGTCGGAGGATTCAACTTCGATTGAATATTGTTTGATTACCGATGCACTATAGTCAAGTGAGTTACCGACAAATATTGAGTCAAGTGGCACATAGAATCTTGCTCTATCGTTAGATAATGATTTGGTACCATCCCAAACTTCTTGACTATCGGCAAAGATTTTTGCATCTACTGATGAAGTACTACCTCTAACAACAAAGGAAAGTTCATTCTCATCTTCGTTAACTGACACCTCACTTATTACCATTGATGCATTTGTTGGTACAATCATAATGGCAGCATATGGACCGACTGCTATGATTAATGCCAGGGCAACTGAAATACCAGTCTTAAGTTGTGAAACGCCTCCACTCATTCTTTGTGATTGGACAATTGAACCAATACCCAAGGCCAAAACGACTAGAACTACAACGAAGCCAAATCCTCCGCCTTGGAGAGAAAGTATTGCACCAATGACGATTATTGCCCAACCGGATAGGTTTAGGATTAACGGAATGTCTGGTCCACCCTCTTGAGTGCCTTTCGCTTCAGTTGTTGCAACTGGTTTAGACTTACTCAACAGGGTTTCAGACTCTGCCTTCGGTGCAGGTTTTTTAGAACTCTTAGGTTCATCATTTGATGCGGTCTTTGCTTTATCAAGTAGTCCAGCCATATTGCTCCCTGTGTGGTTCACTACAGGTTTAAGTTATGAACTAAGCGCCTATTAGCGTCACAAAAGTTAGTTTTACGACGGGCAATGATATTCTCAAAGTCCGGGAGCAGCTTCTCGCCATTCCTCGTCTTCATCATCAATATTGATGAAACGTCGACCGGCAACCGCAGCAGCGAGGGCAATCATGGATAGTGCAGGAATTATTTCAAAGCCTGGAAGATAAACACCTCTTACGTAAATGGTAATCATTTGAGTTTCTGTTATACAGCCGCCTGTTGTACAAGCAAACTCAGATTCTGCATAGAAGTCTAGAACGTGGTATGCGTCTGTCCAACCTTGATTCTTAGGTGTTCTGACCTTAATTTCAACATTTGTTGGTGTTGGTCCATTCTCTACACCTTTCTTTACAGCAGGCAAAGTAACAGTGAACCCAGCATCTTCGAGTGCCTTTCGGTAATTGTCGGTAATTCCAACTTTCATGAAGTCAAATTGGTTACCAAGATTAAAAACTTTGAATTCAAAGATTTTGTCAGTCTTAGGCATTAATTGAACAAATGGTTCTGTTGCTTCAACCTGGACCAGCGAATATTGCATGATGTTAACGATCATGTTGGTGTTAGAGGATGCAGAGTTTAGTGGTGGAACACCGTTTATTTCTTGCACTGTTGCTTGAACAGATAAAGTTCTTACATCCATTGTCATGTATGGAGTTGCTCTAACTGAAATTTGGAAATCTACAGATTCGCCTGCACCAACATACATGTCACCTGGAGCTGCTGTGGCTAGACCTTCTGCGTTGACGTTGAGGCTTACCTTTTCCTGATATGCCGTAGGGTTCGTTGCGGTACAGGTGGTAAAGCCAGAGTAAGTGGAACCAGGTTTTACTTCAACGTTAATTGTTGACGGGGCACAGTTTACAGATATAGCCGCAGTAGGAGTTGGGTTTTGAGCAGCCGCTGGAGCAGCGACTACAAGCATGGAAAATAAGTACAATGTTACAAGAAACGAAGCGCGCTTTAAGTTGGTCACAATCTCACCTAACATCCTTCCCACCCCTGTGACCCTCATAACCATTTTGGGAAGATGGGAGATAAACTAGATGAAAATGGCTGTTGCATAAAAGTGGGCCCGAAGGGATTTGAACCCTTGACCGCCCGGTTATGAGCCGGGTGCTCTAACCAACTAAGCTACAGGCCCGTAGCCGCCCGTCACGCCGCTTAGTCATAAAGTGTTCCAACTAACTAAATTGTGACAGAGAGGACTGGCTTGGTTTAATCCACTCCCTTACTACTGCTTCAGCTGCATCCCTGATATCTTCTGGGACAAACACCATGGCTCGTTCATTGGGTAATGCCAAAGAACGAATCATAGCAGAATGTTCAGAAACATCTCTCCCGTCTTCTAATTTGATACCCTGTTCATACGGCATATAACCACGCTTTGAAATTCTAGCATACAACACATGTATCTTAGGATCATAACCATGTGATTTAATGAACTCCTCCAAACGTTGTTTCACTGCTTCTACCATATTTATGTCCAGAGTGTCGATTCTCAGAGACTTATGAAAACCTCGTCGCGAGAGTAATTTGTTAGCGTAAAGCGATAACATTGCATCCTCGTGTTTTGCCCAGTCTGAGAGTGCTACTTTGATGTGAGAATCATTCAATTCAGCGTACTGGACTGGAGATAAGGACTCGTTGACCAACATTTGTTCTAACCTGTGATCTAGGCTCAATTTAGCTTGCTCAGCCAATATCTTAGCCCTTGACAACATTTCAACCAAATAATTTTGAGTCAACATATTGACTTTGTGAAAATAGACTTGGTTGTACATGTGATACCTTGTGACTAAGTATGCTTCGACTGCTGGTAAGCCCCATGCTTTAACATAAAAATGACCATCCTTACCGACCCTTAACGCCCTAAATACCCGGTCGATATCAAATCCACCAATTTGAGCTCCGGTATTTGCTTGATCTCTAACCAGATAATCCATGCGGTCAACATCGAGTTGCGAAGAAACTATTTCTTTCATAAACTGTGGGATCGCAACTCCTTGATAATCAGCCTTGCCATCCATCAGGGCAAATAGACGACCAAGCCGATCTGGTCCTAGAACTTCATGTACCGCCATTCCGATCTCAGTATCTGTCGACTCAATTAGCAATCGCCCCCAGTATTCATGGGAATGAAATGTTGCGAAAACTTTTGGTGTTTCCAAAAGATGTGAGTATGGTGGATGACCTATGTCATGCAACATGGCAGCGAGTTGGACTAATTCAGCATCATCATCATCGATAATACCAGGCTGGACCTCTTGTAATAATTGAGTTAGTTTTCTTGCTAAAAAGTAGGCACCAAGAGAATGTGAGAATCTGTTATGATTAGCCGCAGGAAATACATATTCACAGGTAGATAATTGCTGGATAGAACGTAATCTTTGGAATTCTTTGGTGTCTATAATCTTAGCATGGTGTGGCGGCACAAGTATATCCTTGTGGATCTCGTCCCGTATCACCCGTTCTCGCATTCCATCCCCGCAACTCGCTCGCTTTACTGTTTAAAAAGGCGATGCAAAGATAACCCACTATCCTCAAACATGACTAAAAGATTGTTTTACTAGCATCAAGTATGGCGGATGTTCTCAAGAGCATTATGAACAAAATTACTGACGATGATCCAGCAACTAGAGGTCAACAACTCTGGGTAATGTTTACTCTAGCGATTTTTCTGGTTGCGGTGTTGAATTATTACGCCATGGTAAGGGAACCTGACATTGTTGATATGGATGAGTTAATTGAATACAAAAATGAAGTTGTGAAGGTTGAAGGTGAAATAATTTCATGGCGAGAAGACCCTTGGAATTCAGGAGATTGGGAAACTCACGTTATTGTTTCAGACGGTACTGCCGTGGTTGAGGCCCGGTGGAGTCGTCCGGCTGAAATACCACCAATTGGCACAAATGTGGTAATTACAGGTAAAGTAATGGAGTTTGAAGGCAATATTTACATGACCGCCATAGGCTCTGGAGCAATGGACTGGAATGAAGATGATTTACCTGAGATAGTTCAATTATCCTTGCTCGATGTGGCACTTGACCCGGAGAAATACGAAGATGAAGTGATATCCCTCACTGGATACATCGGCGAATCAATACCTCCAGATGCAATGTTTGTATCTGCAGATTTAAGGGACCACCCATCTTACGGCAATGCTGAGCATCAGGTTAAATTAAACATCAGGTCAAAGGTTGGCAGTTGGATTGAAACTTCTTCAAAAGTACAAGTTACTGGAACCATCGCATACAACCAAAGAGATCTAAATTGGGTCATGTCAGTACAAGGCCCGGAAATTCTTGTCGACAGAAACCACCCGGTTGAAATCATTAGGCTGAATTGGGGTGAAGAAGCCACATGGAGTTATCAATCAGGTAATCTCGTTAATATTGCAGGCTATGTAATGGTTGGCGAGGAATGGAATTTACGAGGTCCTGGCGGGGTAACGATTTGCCTAAAACCAAGTGAAACTGATATTTCAGCCAATGTAAATTCCTCTCTACACAATCAATTTAGAGACATACAAGGAAGGCTGATGTGGTCAGAGGCTGATTCTAGTTGGTGTGTTGATGCAAGCGAAGGTACGCCCACAGGGAACTTGATTAATTCAGAAGATGTCGTAGATTTGTTATCATTACTTTCCGGCGACCCGATAAGATTGATTGATGAGCCCAATACACGATACACTGTCAATGCATTTGTGAGATATGCCATTGAACCATCTGTTGAAGATGTTAGTGGCTGGCTAGTCGACAAGATTGATTATCGTGGACAAACTAAGATTTACGCTACCTTCCCTGCTCAGACTTCAACCCAATGGATTGAAGCTGGTCAAGCCATAACTGCCAATGTATCGGTTACCTGGGACGATACTAACATGGCAATAAGGCTCATGATTCACGATTATCAATTAGGCGACGTGCCTGAGCCAAAAAATTTACTCTGGGATGAAGGTGCATCACAGTGGGGATATTCTAGAAGTCAAATGGTGAATCTGCCCGGTATTGCGGTTCAAGATGATGATGGCCAATGGTGGTTACAAAGAGATGGTTCAAACCAAAGTATTCGATTATCCCCAAATAACAATACCATCATTGGCATAGATAGTTACCACAGTGGTTATTCTCATGTGTGGAATGGTCGAATGATGGAAGTTGCAGACCCAGATATGATAGCGACGGTTTATCATTTGATAAGCGCAGACGTAGTTGATACCGATGGTGACGGTTTATCGGATAACTTGGAATCGCTCTATGGAACAAATCCGTATAATATTGATACCGATGGCGATGGTGTAGACGATCGTGATGATAATGACACATACCCTGATTATTGAGGAATTTAGATGTGGGAAGCATATTTTCTTGACCTTGGATGGTTGCTCTTTGCGCTATTCTTTGGCGTAGCAATGGGCTCCCTAACTGGACTTATACCCGGTTTCCACGTCAACAATGTCGCACTAATATTACTTGCACTAGCACCGGTATTTTTGAGTTGGGGGATTCCATTATCGGCTGTTGCGGCTATTATTGTCTCCACCGGAACGGTTCACACCTTTCTAAATTATATTCCCTCAGCACTGCTTGGTGCGCCAGATGGCGACACTGCGTTATCATTACTTCCTGGACACCGAATGCTGTTGTCAGGCAATGCACCTAGAGGAGTTGCTTGGTCTGCAAGAGGTTCTCAACTAGGTCTATTTCTGTCCTTGCCCCTTATTATTGTGGCACGAATTGCTTTTGGTGATGAACTTGGCTGGTATGATTATCTTCGAAACATCATTTTCTTTTTGCTCTTAGCAATCTCATTCTTGCTACTAGCAACTGAAACCACGAGACTTGATTGGCCAAAATGGATGCGCAAACTATCAAGAAATTTGCTTGGCACCGATAGCAGATTTGCCGGATTCTTAGCCGCAACAGGTTTCTTTTTGTTAGCAGGATTCTACGGCTGGGCAGTATTTAGCCTACCTGCCAGATCACCGGTTGGTATTCCAGATGCTAGTTTATTATTGCCAAGCCTAGCAGGATTATTTGGTATTGCCAACTTGTTAGATATCTATGCTACAACATCCCACATCCCTCCACAAAATGAAGATTGGACACTGCCTCCAGCAAAGCCCTTGTTCGTCCCTTGTTTTTGGTCAGGAGTAGCCGGTGCATCTATGGGAGTATTGCCCGGAATGACAGCATCCCAAGCAACTGTTTTGGTAATGGGTGGCAGAAACGTCGCTGCTAAGATCCAAGGTAAGGAAGGTTACGGGATGGATTGGGAGACCCGTCGGTTGACCGAAATGACTGATGATGAACTATTAGAGATAGCCCTTGCTGAAGCAGAAGGTGGCGTTGAAGGGCCACAAACAAAACAGGACTTGGAAGTTATTGCAATTCTTTCCGCCGTAAATACCGCAGTTACGGTCATGGTTCTAGGTTTCCTGTACATTATCGGCAGATCTCGTTCAGGTGCTACACTGGCATTGAAAATGATGTATCCTATTGACACTTGGTCTTCAGCAGAACCAACTGCAGATTTTATTCGTTTGATATCAATTACTGTTGCAGCGGGACTAATGGCAATGCCAATTATGCGAGTTGTTGGCAAGGGTATGTTGCGATTACACGCTGCTATACCACTACAACAAATGGTAATGGGAGTAATATTATTCGTTTCTGCATTGGTGTGGTTTACCACTGGTTTTATCGGTATTGGCGTACTGATTATCGGGACAATCCTTGGATTAATACCGCCAAGGGTTGGTATACGTAGAAGTCACGGCATGGGTATTATCATTGTACCAATCATGATTTACACATTTTCCCAAGCACAAGATGCATTCGGTTTCCTATGATTAACAGATTAACTTGAGATGAATATTATGAATAATAAAAAATACCCACTAATTTTGATTACACTTATGCTTTGTTCGTACTTAGTACCAGTTCTAGACTCTCTTGAAATGTCCGACTCAACTAAACCATTGGAGACATCCAGCAGGTCAACCTCATGTATTGGTGACATCTGTATCTCTGAGGTTTTAGTTAATGCCTTTGGCTCGGAAACTGGTGCTGTTGGACCAGCGGATTGGACTAGCGGAGAGTGGGTTGAATTATACAACTCAGGAACCACCACTGTTGACCTATCTACTTGGACATTGGACGACCATTACGACCGACCACTAAGCATGACTACTAATCACGTAATTTATCCATCCGGCGCCACAAATATGGATATTTTAGCAGGAGATTACCTAGTTCTGGCGCGTAATGGCGATGGCGGTTCGTGCGGATTTTGTATGAAAAATACCAATGGAATGGTGAATCTAAAGGACACTAGTGGCAGCCTCGTACACACAATCACTTGGACTACATCCCCTAGTGAGGGTGTAAGTCTAATCGAAGACACAAGTGACCCAGCAGCCGACTGGATTGAATCAACAACACTTTCACCAGGAGAAAGTAACCAAGGAGGTACTCCTACTGGCCCTGTTTACTTCCCTGGAGATTTGGTAATCAATGAAGTGATGGCTGATGCCTACCCAAGTTACGATAATGGTACATGGCCCGAAGGAGAATGGGTAGAAATCCTCAATCAAGGCACTTCACCAATCAATATGACCGGATGGCATCTTCAAGATGCTGCAAGCAATACTATAGCATTTGATCAAAATCACTTGGTAGGATTTACTGCAGACCCTAATTCGATGATTATCAACCCGGGAGAACTTAGAATAATCGCAATTAATGGTTCTTCTAATAGTGGCGTTTTGAATAATGCAGCCGAAACCCTGAGTATACATTGGCCAAATGGTAGTATCGGTGATGAGGTCAGCTGGACTTCAAATGATCCAGGTTTCAGCTTGTCCCGTACTCACGGCACTGATGAAATGTATACCTCAGCATATCCAACGGTAAATGCAAGCAATATCGGCGAAATTAATACTCTACCGACTATGACTAGTGACATAATCATCACTGAATATCTTCCTTCAACTAATACAACTGGAAACTTCCCAAATGGTAAATGGATTGAAATCCATAACAATGGAACCTCATCAATCAACCTACTAGGCTGGAGCATTACAAATGGCAGAGGGGAAATCCTGTACCTTGACCCAGGTACAATCATCTTCAATCAATCCCATTCTAGTACCACCGATATATCTCCTGATGAGCGAAGATTGATTCAAATGTCCAATAATTTTGAACTATATGATTACAATGAGCATTTAGTACTAAAAGATGACAATGGAATTATCGTCGATTCTGGATGGCATAGCAATTATTTTGGTGACAATGTCTCAATGGTAAGAGATTTTGCAAACTTAGGTTCTGCATGGCTGCCATCAAATTGGATTACTCCTGGACAACCAGAACCAGGTAATGAGCCATACTCTATGAAGGATTTACAGTTTAGCGAAATCCTACCTGATGGCCCGGGACTCGACACACAATCATGGCCCCTTGGAGAGTGGGTTGAATTGTACAACAATGACACAGTATCTGTCGATTTAACTGGTTGGAAATTAAAAGCCTCTAACAGTCGAAGTTTCACACTTGGAGCCTACAATTTCCCACTTCAACAAGATGCCGTAATCCAGCCAGGCGATGTCGCTTTGGTCGCGCTTAATGGCACCAACTCATTTTATCTAAAACAAACATCTGACCTCATCACTCTTGTTGATGAAAATGCAGCAATTGTTGACTCCGTAGCGTGGGATGTCTCTTCGGAAAACATCTCATTGATTCCGCCTAGCAGCAGTCATGCCGGTTATACAACTATGTCGCCATCTGGAATTGCTGGATGGGTACAACCTGCTTGGGCTACTCCGGGTGAAATCAATCCTGAATGGCCGCAATACATTGGCTCTAACGATGTTATTGTTACCGAATATATGGGCTGGTGTGATGACACCGGCAGCACGCTAAATGATTGGATTGAAGTGTACAATAATGGTGCTTCAGCAGTAGATTTACTGAGATGGCGAATTGATACAGCGACAAATCGTCATTTTATCACTGAAACTGGAGAAATGGATAACATTAATCCCGCTAATATCATTTCTAATTCATCTAAATCAACGGTTGTTGCACCAGGCGAATATGCATTGATTAGTTTGCCATATCAATTCTTGTGGGCTACTGATTTGCCAGAAATGTACAATCCAGATGGGGTACTAATTAGTCAATCTTCGGCTCATGGCGAGGGTTTGACTACCGTTACCTGCCAATCTTGGATCTCTGACAATGGTGTAGATTGGACTTTGGCTGCGTATCCAACACCGGGTGCTGAAAATGTTGTCTCGAGTGATTTTGCTACCGCTGGAGACATCTTGCTAACTCGTGTATCACCTTATCAAAATGAATTTATTCAACTCAAAAACATCGGCCAAAATGATGCCTATCTAATGGACTGGCAAATCAGCATTAATGATGGATTGATTTACGAGTGCAATATTGATTCTACTATGTTTTTCCCTTCGATGTCTAGTATTATCATATCCGATAGTAACGCAATGAATTCTTTTACCGGCCAAGATATGACGTTTATTGACGAGGCAAATCCGGTATTTTTACAATTTAGTGACATTGGATGCTCAGACTTTTACATTCCTGATACTGGCGTAGTTATCACAATCCTGGACCCGAGCGATAACCTGTCTGATGCTTTTGTGTTTGATGGTGGACCTGCGAGTCACTCTGGTTGGACCAGCGAAGCAATCTCGATACCAACAAATAGTGTATCAGATGATGAATTTATCTACGTTAGAGGTGATGGTTGCAAGCACTTACCAGACACAGATAGTGCTGAAGATTGGAAATATATGTGGTCAATAAGTGGACTATACAATACTCTATGTTTAGCTACTGAGTTTAGTGAAGGTGAATCTATCGTGACCCCAATTGTTGGTCCACAAAACGGTTTATTGGAGTTAATCCAATGGATCGATGGTAGTCAAACAAGTCTGCAAATTCAACTTTACCAAATGCAAGAAGCAAATCTAGTCCAAGCCTTGTTAGATGCATTAAACCGAGGCGTAAGCGTAGAATTGATGCTTGATCCGGGTTGCTATAATTGTAATATTTGGTCTGAAACAGATTTACAATACAAAAATGATTATGCTTACACTCTAATCCAAGCTGGTGCAACTGTGTATGAGTTTAACACCGTTTCAAATGAACCATATCTGTATTTACATAGCAAAGTTGCAGTTAGAGATTCAAACAGTATCTGGATGTCATCGGGGAACTGGAAACCTTCATCTGTCCCAGCCCCAGATGTTAGAGGCAATGTCGAGTGGAGTGTTATTATTGACAACGATGATTTAGCGCAGATGGTTGAGCAGCAGATTATTCTTGACCGCGAGGTATCTGAACTAATGTCCCTAAATGATTATGATCAGTATCAATTCTACTCACCCAGTACCATTGGTGGAGGCGGCGTTCAATCTGCCATCCAAACCAGTATCTCTGGTGAATTACTTACTTGCCCAACAAATTGTGTTACTAAAATCGTTGACTTCATAATGTCCGCAGAGGATGAAGTATTACTCTCTCAGCAAACCCTTGATGTTGACTGGTCTTACGGATGGGGAGATGAAAACCCGATAATTACCGCTCTACATGATGTTGCAATGCAGGGAGTTGGTGTTCATTTAATTATCAACGGCGCATACCTTGATGATGACGACCAAGAAGTCGTTGACTTGTTCAATGAAATTTGGAATGGCACCGAGGGATTAGATGCTTCTGCAGTGGTGATGGGTGAAGACGATGATGTCGCTAAATTACACAATAAAGGAATTATTGTCGATGAGCAAAGCGTTTTAGTATCCTCAATAAATATGGGAAGTTCAGCAATGAACCGTAACCGGGAGATGGGAGTAATTATCCATTCATCTGTGATTGCTCAGTATTATCTAGATGGTTGGCACGCTGACTGGAATCGTCTAGATAACGTAACAGATACCGACCAAGATTCACTGACCGACAAATATGAAGTTGCTAATGGACTAAATCGGACCAAGCGTACAATGCCTTCGGGAGTTACTGAAGATATGTTTGATTCAGACGGTGATGGAGTCAACAATACAGATGAGCAAAAGCAAGGTAGCCACCCAATGTTAGCTGATACTGATGGCGACTGCGCTATTGATTCAGCAGAGATTACCTGGGCCCAAAGAACCGCCCTTAACACCTCAGTTGCTAATGTGGCGATTTATGATGCATTAAACTTGGAAGACGCTGATGGAGATGGAATCAAGGATACTGACCAATACGGTTGCGATCTTTCTTCTGGTAATTCTCCAAGTGAGCCAGATGATAATAATAGTGTAGATCCAGAAGCAGATGACGACTTGGATACTATACCGAATAAGTTTGATTTGTGCCCAAATACTGAACTAGGTGCATTGACTGACTTTGATGGATGTTCCGCTGATCAACTGGCTGAACTGGCAGATGCTAGTGATGGTGAAAATGATGATACGGGTAAAAACAGTATGTTGATTGTGATGATAGTCGCAGCAATATTTTCAATTGGAGCATTTATCATCCTAAAGCAGTTAGAAAGTAAGGCAATTGAAGCTAAAAATCTAGTAAGCCTTGAGGAACAAGAAATGATGTTAGCCGAGAATGCGGAATCTGTAGATACTGAATCTTGGGCAATGCCGGTGCTTGATGGTAGCGGAGAAAGTCAGACAGCCGAGGATAGTGGCAATTTATCACCTGAAGAGTTAGCTAAATTCCCTGGATGGACAGAGGATGTTATCCAACGTTATCTCGACAACGGATGGACAATTGACCAACTGGCTGAATACTATCAAGAACAACTTGAAGGCAACCAATAACATCGTAAGATTGACAAAGGACTTAATATTAGCAGGACTGATAAAGATGCGCTACTCTACCAGTAATCCGGTTATGACTCAGAATTTTTGGTCCAATATTCAAGGACAGAACACTATGACTTTGCAAGGTACAATCGGCAAACTTGCCTATCTGCTTGGAATTGTCACAATCACTGCATTCATTTCTGCTTATGTCGCACTTGATGCATTAGCAGCAGGGAATGCTTCTGTCATCAATGGTATGGCATGGGGTGGTCTACTAGGCGGAATTGTGGTAGCACTGATATTGGTGTTTATGAGACCTGAAAACCCGGGGGCATTGATGACTATTTATGCGGTATTGCAAGGTATGTTTGTTGGAGCAATTTCTTTAGTTTTTGAAGCATTTTACACTGGTATAATCATCCAAGCTGCATTCGGCACACTGTTCATCACTGGAGGAATGCTCGTAATTTATTCGTCAAGAGTTATTAGACCTACTCCAACATTTAACAAAGTCATATACAGCCTAGTTGGTGCTATAATGATGCTTTACGTAGTCTCAATATTCTTCACGTTATTTACCTCCTATGAGATACCATTTGTTCATTCCTCTGGCCCCATTGGAATCGGTTTCACCATATTTGTTCTTTCAATAGCAGCGCTAAGTTTGATTTCAGATTTTGGATTTATTGAATCTGGAGTCAAATGGCAAGCCCCTAAAAATGCAGAATGGTGGGGTGCTTTTGGCGTACTAGTCACAATTATTTGGATTTACATCGAAATGATTAGATTGCTGTCCAAAATCCGTGACTGATAAAATCACAGTTTTTGCTGCCCAACTGGCATAGAGTTCATACGGTATCGTCATTACCGCGAAATGATAACATGACACGAAGCATACCTGTAGTGGATTTTGCCGACTATCTATCAAATGACCAAGACCGACGTAATAACTTCATCGAACTTGTCGGCAATTCACTCAAAGACATCGGATTCTTTGCCCTGAAAAATCACGGGATACCGTTAGAGTTAATCCATCAATCATACGATAATGGTGATGCCTTTTTCGGACTTGACCAAAGCAGTAAATCCAGCTATTCACGCGCAGAAATCTCCCATCAACGTGGCTATACTGCTTTTGGTGTTGAGCACGCTAAAGATAATCCAGCACCTGATCTGAAAGAATTCTGGCAAACCGGCCGTACTCACCAGCCCGGCGAAAACCCATCTTATCCAGCAAATGTTTGGCCAGATGCTGATGTGCCTCAATTCAAGGAAACTATTGACGACTTGTATAACAGAATGGAGAGTGTATCAAGAGAATTACTGGCCGCTTGTAGCATATATCTTGGTAAAGAAGCAAATTGGCTGCCTGAGATGACCGATGATGGTAATACCATTATGCGTATTATCCACTACCCACCTCTTGGGGATGATGTTCAAGAAGGTGCAGTCAGGTCAGCAGCCCATGAAGATATTAATTTCATCACATTACTAGTTACTGCTACTGCAGATGGTCTTGAGGTAATGGACCATGACGGTACGTGGATAAAAGTCGAGGGCGATGAGAGACACATCATTGTTGATTCTGGCGACATGATACAGAACCTGACCAATGGATTATTCAAATCCACGACCCACAGAGTAGTAAACCCTGCATCCAAGTCAGCCCGGCGATTTTCAATGCCGATGTTTGTTCACCCACGTAATTCAATCGATTTGACTCCAAGACCAGAATTCATTGAGATGACCAGTGGGAAGGCTGATTTCCAGTCGATTAATGCTGGTGATTACCTCCATCAGAGATTGGTAGAAATTGGCTTAGCAAAAAACTAGGTTGATCTTATGGACTCATCAGATGTTTTGACACTGATAAGCCAAATAGAGCAGCAGCAAACCATGGACTTAGCTTTACTTGGTGAGTTTATTGAGTCGGTAGCAAACAGAAATATCGACATTAACTATGTTGAACGATGGTTGAAAGCAGTTCACAGCAATGGTATATCGGTTGATGAAACTACAGTATTAACCAAAGGAATGATGGAGTCAGGCTCGATAATTACTTGGCAAGACAATACCCTAGTAGTTGACAAACATAGTACTGGAGGGGTAGGTGACAAAATGTCGCTAATGCTGGCGCCGGCTTTGGCTGCATGTGGGCTGAAAGTCCCAATGTTGGCTGGTCGAGGGCTAGGGCATACTGGTGGAACCATTGACAAATTAGAATCAATCAAAGGATTCAATTGCTCACTTAATCCACAACAAATGCAAGAACAAGTAGAGGAAATTGGCTGTTGCATCGCGGCGCAAAATGCGGCAATAGCGCCAGCAGATGGCTTGCTGTATGCAGTTAGAGACGTCACAAACACCATCGATAGCAT
>DUJK01000171.1:3475-4636 GCA_013329925.1 Candidatus Poseidoniaceae archaeon | reverse complement strand
TATTACTAAAACAATGTCAAGAAGACCTCAAATCTGCAGAAGGGAAATTGAATGAATTACGCCTAGAAGATATTGAGAAAGAACTATCAAAAGATTAGTTATAACCATGTTTATCAGGTCGGAATAAACATGAATGAGCGAAAATTAAAGTCTCTTAAATTGAGAGTAATTCGCTTATTTGCAAGTTGGAAAGAACCCCACGAAGATAGAACGTATAATGAATCTGATATTATTCAAGAAATTGATATTTCAAGTGAAGGCGTTGTCAATTATACTATTGCTCCAAAGCACCCTCATTGCCCTTGTTGCCTGTTAGACTGTGTCGAACTAAAACAAAAAATTGAGAAGATAAAAGGAGTAAATGGGGCTGTGTGTACAGTTATTGGAATACCTGGTGCGGAAAAATGGACTCGCTCAATCAATGGTTGAAAGTCGATATTTTCTCAAGGCGGTGAATGCTGGAATCGACCACAATAGAATTGATAATATCCACGCTAGCAAAGAACCGATAATAATTCCAAAAGTCGGTATTGACCACATTACAATCAAAGCATAAACTGCAACACTTGCACCTCCAAGCATCATTGGAGCTGCCGCTCCTTGAGGGACTGTTACTCCTTGAGAAATCCATAACGCGACCATGCTTGTTAGAAATATTGCGGGGAAAGCACTTGCTAGTCCAGCAACTAATGGCTCGCCCAATTTGGCCAAAATCAGTGCACAACCTATAGCGACTGCTGCTGCAATTCCTCTAGCCAAAAGAATAGGTAATGGCACCTTATTAGATCCCTTTGGAGATGGCCGAGTTTTGATGTTAAAGAAAACTGAAACTAAAATTAAGAAGAATAAACCTAGTACGCCAAGGATAAATGGACTCAAATCAATCGATGTAGTATAATTGGCAATAATTAATGCCAAATAAGCAAAAATTGCCCAAATCAAAATCGAGAAAATTGTAGTTATAACTAACGGATTTTTTCTATTTGCAACATACTTTGGCAAAACAATCCATACTCCTAAAAATAGTCCATTGACCATCATTCCCAAAGGTACAATCGACATACTGGAAAGTAATGCTTGCTTTCCATCGAGATAGTAAACTCCTGCAGCTGCAGGTATAATCGTAGATGGAATTGTACCAAGTACCCCTCCAACTAATCC
>DUJK01000171.1:0-3086 GCA_013329925.1 Candidatus Poseidoniaceae archaeon | reverse complement strand
GCTGGTACAATTATGGCAAGCATGGCATTGCTAGAAAATACCCCGTTTTGTCTTTACCATTTCCCAAAATAAGTAAAAATTTATTTTTATCCGATTTATTTAATCAGTTGTGATATTCAAGGTGATTTACAATTATGCTTAAGTTGATATGGTAGGATGTTTTGGCAAGATTGGTGAATTCACGTGAGAGGAATGGATAACGAAAGTAAGTGCCCTGTAATGCACGGCGCACACAGCACAAGCGAAACTGGAATGAAAAATACTGATTGGTGGCCTAATCAACTAAATCTAGCAATTTTACATCAACACGATAGAAAATCTAACCCAATGGATAGTAACTTCATCTACAAAGATGCGTTTAATTCTCTAGATTATGCCGGACTAAAAAAAGACCTACATGCTCTAATGACTGATAGTCAAGATTGGTGGCCAGCAGATTATGGTCACTACGGACCATTCTTTATCCGTATGACATGGCATGCAGCAGGAACCTACAGAATTGGTGATGGTCGTGGTGGTGCTTCTACTGGCGCACAAAGATTTGCTCCTTTGAACAGTTGGCCTGATAACGGCAATCTAGACAAGGCTCGCAGGCTTCTATGGCCTATCAAGCAAAAGTATGGAAATAAAATTAGTTGGGCTGACCTTCTAGTTTTGACTGGAATTGTTGCAATCGAATCTATGGGTGGACCTGTCTTCGGATTTGGAGGCGGGCGACCTGATATTTGGCATCCAGAAGAAGATATTTACTGGGGCAGTGAAGATGAATGGCTAGGAGACAACAGGTATGGAGATACTCGCCAAGATCTTGACAATCCATTGGCTGCAGTTCAAATGGGCCTTATTTATGTTAATCCTGAAGGGCCTAATGCAAATCCTGACCCACTATTAAGCGCTCAAGATATTCGCGAAACCTTTGCTCGAATGGCTATGGATGATGCTGAAACAGTTGCTCTTACAGCCGGAGGTCATACTTTCGGAAAAGCACACGGCGCTGGTGATGCTGGATTGGTTGGTTCTGAACCAGAAGGTTCAGCAATAGAAGAACAAGGCTTTGGTTGGGCGAATGCTCATGGCTCTGGTAAAGGCAGAGACACAATTACTAGCGGTATTGAAGGAGCATGGACGGCTAATCCAACTCAATGGGATAATGGATACTTTGACTTACTTTTCAAGTATGAAGATTCTTGGAAGTTGGTAAAGAGTCCTGCTGGAGCGAATCAATGGACTCCTGCTAACCCAGATGAAGAAGACCTTGCACCTGATGCTGAAGATCCATCTATCAAAGTTGCAACTATGATGACCACGGCTGACATGGCAATGATTCGTGACCCTGAATACAGAAAGATTTCAAAGCACTTCCATGAAAACCCGGAAGAATTTGGTGACGCTTTCGCTCGTGCTTGGTTCAAGCTACTTCACAGAGACATGGGGCCTAAGGTAAGATATCTTGGCCCAGATGTCCCTAGTGAAAATCTAATTTGGCAAGACCCTGTTACCCCTGGAAGTACATCCTATGATGTTGAAGGATTGAAGAAAGATTTGATGAATTGCGGACTTTCAATCTCAGAGATGGTTGAGACTGCTTGGGCAAGTGCGTCCACTTACCGTGGTTCAGACATGCGTGGAGGTGCCAATGGCGCTAGAATTAGGCTTGCTCCACAGAAAGATTGGGCTGCAAATAAACCAGAACAACTTTCAAAGGTTCTTGCAACTTTAACTGAACTTGCAAATTCCCATGGCGCCAGTATTGCTGACACAATTGTACTTGCTGGTAATGTTGGTATCGAAATGGCATCTGGTATAAACGTACCATTTACTCCAGGTAGGGGCGATGCAACTGAAGAGCAAACCGATGCTGATTCATTTGCTGTACTAGAACCTGTTTCTGATGGATTTAGAAATTTCTTACTAAAGAATTACAGTGTTAGCCCTGAAGAAATGATGCTTGACAAGGCTCAACTTCTAGGATTGACTGCTCCGGAAATGACTGTTCTTGTTGGTGGATTAAGATCAATGGGCGTAAGTTCTGATGATAGAGGAATTTTCAATGATAGTTCATCTCTATCCAATGACTGGTTTAATACACTCATGGACATGAATGTCAAATGGACTCCAACAGGTAGTAATTCATATGATGCTAATGACAGAGCTAGTGGAGAAAAAGTACGTACTGCTTCAAGATATGATTTGGTGTTTGGAAGTAATTCTCAACTTCGAGCAATTGCTGAAGTTTATGCTCAAGATGATAACAAGGATAAGTTCGTTCAAGATTTCATCTCTGCTTGGAATAAAGTAATGAATGCAGATCGTTTTGATCTCGCTTGATATCGAAACTGATATACGCCGCTAATAATTGGCCTCTACATGGTCAATATAGGAGACACTGCCCCAGCCTTTACTTTGAAAACTACTGATAAAACAGACGTAAGTCTTGCTGATTATTCTGGACAAACCGTAATCCTTGCCTTCTATCCTGGTGCTTTCACTGGAGTATGTGATAAGGAGATGTGTGCATTTCAAGACAACATGTCCAAACTCAACCAATCCAACACGGCTGTTTTAGGAATCAGTGTAGATTCTCCATGGGCTAATGCAGAATTTTCTAGAAAATATAATCTTGAATTCAAATTACTTTCTGATCTTGACAGAGATGTAGTCAAAGCATATGATGCTACATTTGTCGGACTCGGCGGTATTGATGGTTACATGAGCGCTAACCGAGTCGTCATCGTTGTCGATGGAAGTGGCATCGTACAACATCGATGGGTTGCAGAAAACCCTGGTGTAGAGCCAGACTATGATGCCATAGTTTCATTTGCATCATCTCTATGAGCAATTATTAATCAATAGTTGACCTAAACCTATTCATCAAATGGGTCGATATTGACAATTTGTTCGATATCGATTCGCTTATACCCTCTTTCTCTCGCATTTGTTGCTGCTTTAATCAACATTGAACGCATCCAACCAAGAGACATTAAAGTCCTCATACGATTTATCGATTCAATGAATTGAACTGGATTTCCCCCGAGTTGTGCATGCTTTCTAATATCTCTTTCAATTGTTTCAACAACCATGTAATA
>DUJK01000067.1:495-4303 GCA_013329925.1 Candidatus Poseidoniaceae archaeon | reverse complement strand
ATTCAAAAAGAATGGATTGATGAGGAAAAAGGCTGGTATCATCCAATCATCTCTGACTTCAATCGTAAAACACAACCAATAATTCGTTACCGACTAAATGACATTTTGGTAACTTCCAATAAAGTATGTCCTTGCGGCGATAAGAGGGAAGTAATTGATGCGATTATGGGCCGTTCTGATGATATGTTTCACTTGAGCAAAGTTGATGATACGCTAGAATTAGTAGTGCCAGATTTGATTCGCCGGGCAATTATGCAAATGAGTGATGAAATTACTGATTATATCGCCGTCCAGAAAGCTCCTGATCAAATCGAAATACAACTCAAACCTGAAGGATTAACCGACCTTTCAATGGCCGGATTTGATAAGTTATGGAAAGCTAAAAATCTCCGGCCAGTACAAATTGATATCACTCCATACACCCACATCCCTTCGGCGACTAAACTCAGGAGAATTTATCGTCAATTCAATTGATTAAGTGGGTATGTATAATCCTCGCCGAATTTAAGTAACAATTAGAACCCGCCCCATTTTGCTTCGAAGACTTTCCAACTCCAATACATTATACCAACTGTAAAAATGATGAGTAACAAAATCTTAATTGTTTTCCTTGCATAGTCATCCTCATCGATAATCCAAAAAATAACATTCAGTAAAATAACCAAGAAAATGCCGCAGCAAGCAAGCCAGGGGACGAAGGGAAACAAGGTGATGGTAGTCAAGGAAAAGTAGAGCCAGAACTCGTCTGATTGAAAATATGAGGTTCGTTTCACAGCAAGATTAGTTTCTGCTTGATGGTTTACTTCAGGCTCTGAAGAATCTTGTTTCGAATCATCAACGGATTCCCATATTTTGTCGCTCCACAGTGTGTTATCCTTTTTTTCCACTATTTACCCTCCCCATAAATAAGCAAATTCAAGATGCACCAATAAAAGAAAACATAACTAATCACATTACCTAGAAAGCAGTATCACCAACAAGAAATTCACTTATCGCTTGGGCAAAATCTTCAGGTGTAGGCATTTCATGCATTATTGAGCGTATTTTTTTACCACCAGGTAGGCCCTTTGTGAAGGCTACAGCATGTCTTTGCATCCACCTTGTTTGAATACCAACAGTAGCGTGAGATAATTCGATGTAACGGTCCCAACACCATTTTCTAGTGGCAAAGGCTTTGCCAGTTTCATCAAAGTCGAACCATTGGTCGTTGGCTTTAACCCAAGGTAAATCAGTTTCTTCCATCCAACCTAGTCCAACCTTCATTTCACCAAACATTGCTGGCCTGCCAATTGCTCCACGCCCAATCATCAATCCTGAAGCATTAGTCACAGTCAAGCACTCAGCGGCACTTTTTGCGTCCACAACATCACCATTCGCAATTACTGGGACGTCAACTGAATCAACGACTTGTTTGATGTAATTCCAATCAGCTTGGCCAGAATAACGTTGTTTCAATGTCCGCCCATGAACACATAATCGGCTGGCTCCGACATCTTCTAAACGCTGACAAATTTCAATCGCATTATGCTGATTAGCACCAGTGCCAAGCCGCATTTTTGCTGTTACTGGCACCTCAACATTATCGATTATCCCACTTACCATAGACACCAGATCATCCGGCTGGCCCATCAATGCCGCACCAGCACAAATCTTGGTTACTTTAGGGGCTGGACAACCAAAGTTTAGGTCGATAATATCACAACTTGGCGCTAACATTTCCGCGGCAGTCACCATGTCATCGGCATTACCACCAAATATTTGTGGAATAAACGGCACTTCAGTTTCATGAGATTCCATTTTTCGCCAAGATACCGCAGCCTCTCTGCTCAGCGCAGTACTATTGGTAAACTCAGTTATTGTGACATCAGCGCCGCAGTCTTTGGCTAACAAGCGAAATGGCAGGTCGGTAACTCCAGACATTGGGGCGAGATGTAGCGGTCGTTCTCCGCCATCCCATTCACCAAATTTCTGACCGATTAAGTCGCTCATCAGACCTTGGTCAAGGCGATTATTTTTCAATGGTTGGCATAAATTGTCACGATAACTCAGATTCGAGCATTTCAGCAACTCTGCGCATTCTTCTAAGTACCCTGTCTAGAGAATCTTGTACATTACGCATTACTTGAGCAGCATCTTCACCATTCATTCTGTGACCTAGAGGTAATCTTCCGCCAAGCAAATTCAGCAACAGCATCTGTTGTTGAGGCTCAACACTTTTCATTTCCCCCACAACATCATCAACACTCAACTTGCCTTTCTTCAATTTCATGAGTAGATTTGATTGTTGTTTGGCGCTAAGTATGCGTTGAAAGCCACCTTTCTTGAGCATCCAATCTTCGCCTCTACGTTGATGTTGGGTGGTCATTGCAGTCCACAACGCGACGCCTAAGCGGTCAGTTCTTGGCACTCTCTCTACCATCCCGCTACTGCGAAATCGCTCCATTATCCGTCCGATACGAGCCTTAGGGCCGCCTAGTAATTCGGTAGCCTCATCAAGCGAAAGCGGTGAATCTCTAGTCAACAATAGTTGGAATAATTGTACTGACTTTGAGTCCGCTTTGGCTTCTTTGCCAGGCCGCTCGCCAAGTAGTCCAAAATCACCCATCCATTGGGATAATTGACTTTCCTCAGTTTCAGCCTGTAATGGACGATGGTCAACAATTCCAACGGTCAATGGCGGGCTATCTTTTTCCGGTAATTCAAGAATTAATCTTGGATTCTCTCGCCCCCAATAATTCTCAATTAACTCAAGACGTTGACTGACAATAGTGCTAGATTGAGTGGTAAACAACTCGATTGCTTTGGACAATGAACCGCCGCGTAAGTAATATCTGCGCCAACCCTTACCTTCGTTGGTATAACCGATAATTCCCGACTGAACCAATCTAGTTAGATGATGGTTCAGCGAAGCAGGGGTTAGTGCCAATTCATCAGCAAGCATTTGTGCATCCCAGCCGATTTCAGGTTGAGCAAATAAGTAATCGCGTAGCAGTCGATGGACCGGTCCAGCAATACCGTGGTCAGCCATATCATCGCCACGCTTTCTGACCAAGCATAAGGTATCGATAAACCAAGTTACTAAACTGTCTAAGTCTCTGTCACTGGTTGGTAATGAGATCTCTTGAACCCTGACTTTGAACATGATGCTCAAACTAAAGGCTACGCCGAGGGTCTTTGAATTCTATGCATTAAATGCCGCTTGAGAGGCGAAAAATAACGCAATTCTGCTCTATCGGCGTTCATCTAGCCACTCATAGTCAACGCCACGGGTGCCATGCCACTCAATATTCATGTCAATATGCGGCATTAATTCAATGCGATCATCTCGTAGAATGCCTCTGCGCCTGAGTACTTTGACTGCTGAGTGAACAGTTGCTCTGGTTCGACCAATCCTTCTAGCGAGGTGGGCTTGAGAGCGCGGGATTCCTTCTTTGACAATATCTTCAACAATCAATCTTTGAACCAGGGATAAGCCAATTGGTAGAGCAGAAGCGGCGCGTTGTTCAGTAACTGCAATGCCTTTGAGTACTTCTACTTGGCTTGGTGCTCCAGCAAAGTAACAGGTGCGGCCATTTACTGGCATTACCGTGATGCTTTTGCGTGTTTGAAGGACGTCAAGATGGTGGCGCAATGTACCATTAGCAGTTGCTAAAGTGGTTTGTAATTCTCGATAACATAGTCCTGGATGCTTATCTAGAGTCGTGAGAATTCTTCGACGTAAAGGGTGTTCAGAATTTCTTGCCTTAGTAGAGATCCCACCAAATGCCAGCGCTCCAACAGCACTTGCAGCCGCAGCCATACCGCTTGC
>DUJK01000067.1:0-166 GCA_013329925.1 Candidatus Poseidoniaceae archaeon | reverse complement strand
ACTCCAGCAAATCCTCCTGCTGCTCCAGCAATACCAGCAGCCAACCAAGGACGCTGTCTTACCCACTGGGCTATTAGAGGCATAAGAGGAGGTTGATGTTCTCCTTAGTTAAACCATCCACTAGGTGAATCATTGAACTGAACCAGATTGGAGCTTTAGGTGTGCA
>DUJK01000156.1 GCA_013329925.1 Candidatus Poseidoniaceae archaeon | reverse complement strand
CGTGGCAAGTAATCTGAAACTTTTCACCTACAATCGTTTGCTAGATTGTTAAGCAATATTCAAATTGAACTAATATTTTCTAATAGTGAAAATACAATCACGGTGACGCAGCGCCACAAATCATGCAGTAATCGCCTTGTGCCGGCGTTAACTCGCCGCATGAAGAACAGGTTTGGTAGGTGTGAAGCTCTAGTACCGCGTTCTGTTTTACCATAACCCACGCCACCCAAGCATAGAGTATTGTTAGAATAATGAACAGCCCGACTATCGAGGTTTTACCAAGGGAAATAAATTGGACGCCCATGGCAAAGAGAAAGAATATTGCCGCAGTAAATACATACACAGGCCACTTCAAACGCATGTCAACAAGTCATACCTTGTCTCTTTACTATTTGATTTATTTCATTACGGTAATGCCAACGGGGGTGTGGTTCCGACTGGGTGAATATGGAACCACAACCCCGCCAGCGGTAAGGGTTTGGAGGACCTCTGCTATGATTCTAGTTTTGAGGCTCTACTAGAGTCCAATCACCAACTGAATCATCTTGAGTACAATCTAGCACATCATGACCAGAATGATGTCCTGCAGAGTAATAGTACGCAGGGTGATTATAGTCTGGATATTGGTTAGGATCTAATAGGGACCAATCTGGAGCATTACCGTCAATAACATCTTGTTGAGTGTATGATGCGTGGTTATTGGCGCCGCCCCCATATAGAAGGTATGAATCATCGCAGCTTGGGTTAGCGTTAGATGAACCGTCACCGCTTCCGCCGTCGCCACTGCCGCCATCTCCGCTGCCGCCATCACCGCTGCCACCGCCGTGACTGCCGCCACCGCTTGAAGCATACAGTATCCAATCGTCTACACCTGCACCTTGTGAGCAATCAAGAACTCTGTGAGAATTGCGATCGTAGTAAGCAGGGTGATTGTAGTCAGGCCAGTCGTCAGGGTTTAACAGAATCCAGAAATAAGTACCATCATCTGCTTGTCTATCTTGCACTTGCTGGTTAGTCCAGTGGGCATGAGATTGAGTATTGTATAGCAAATAAGAGTCATCGCAATCTGGGTCTGCAGGAGGCGTTGATGCGCAATCAGAATCATCTCCGTCGACATCTCCATCATTATCATTATCCAAGCCATCATCACATACTGTTTCGGTGCTATCGCCGCTTCCGCCGCTACCACTATCTCCGCCGCCGTGACTTCCGCCACCGCTTGACATTTCAGTTAGCATCCAAGTTCCTCCGTTTCCATCAGCTACGGTATCGCCATCTGAGCAGTCTAATACTTGATGTAATTGCTTGTGATAATATGCAGGATGTTCATAGTCTGAGGTTTCAGGAAGTAGCATCCAAGTATCATCGCCACCTTCTATCGCTGACTTTGTTTTAACTTGATGGGATTGAGTGTTGTAAAGTACTTTTGCATAACATGGATTTGGTGGAAGTGGTGTGCTTTCTGCAATTGTTGATGAGTCATCTAGAGTTACGCCATCTCGCTGATTGATTATTTTAACTGATATTTCGCAGATTTCTCCATCACACAGGTCAACACCATTTTCTTTGATTGTTACCGCTTCACCTGTTTCCCAAACACCACCGTTTGGCTCGGACTCTAAGACGATGCATGGCCCAGTTGTTTCTCCAGGTCCTGCGCACGATACAGATGCTGCACCAGCAATTGAAAGTTTAACAGACAACTTAGCCCAATTAATTTCTTGGCCTTGATCCATAGTTACTATGATTAGATTGTCATTGCTGTCCGAGGTTAGTTCACCAGGTGCACTTGTTGCACTAAAAGTATACATCTCGAATGTTCCATCAGTATTACTTTCAGCTAAATTTGCTGCCCAGACATATAATACACCGGAAAGCACAACCGTGATGGCTACCATCAGAATTGTCGCAATTACCGGGCTCACTGCTTTTTCATAATTTACTCGCTTATCTTGTCGCATATTATTCACTTTAGGTCGCCCTAAACATTTTTCTATATATATCCGTGCTGATTTCGGAATTTCGTTCTTGGGTAGAATTGAATAAGTGTTGACATTTTGAATATACTATGGCGACTGTTGCAGAGTATGGTTTGTTGGTTTTAGGGTGTGCGATAGGTATCGGTCTAGGTTATCTATTTGCTAAAAATAAATATTCTGGCGATGCAATAAAAGCCACAGCAAAATCCGAAGCACAAATAGCTGCGATGCAACAAACCAAGGCAGCAATGGAAGCAGAAATGAAGAATATTGCAGTAGATGTCAGCCGACAAAATTCAGAGGAATTCCTCAAGTTAGCACAGGCGCAGTTGGGCCAAGTTCATGTTGAAGCATCAAAGGATTATGACGCAAGAAAGAAAGAAGTTGAATCGTTGGTAAATCCAATCAAGGAGCATCTTGACAAATTAGCACAAGCAACAACAGAGATGGAACACAGCCGCAAAGGAGCATATTCTGAAATTTCTACCATGGTAAAAGGCCTGCAGGAACAAACGACCAATCTTAGAGATACCAATGTGAAGTTATCAACTGCCTTACGAGGTTCAGTAAAGGCGAGGGGCGATTGGGGGCAGGTTGCGCTAAAAAATATCGCAGAGGCTGCCGGAATGCTACAGCATTGCGATTTTGACGTCGAGTATACGCTCAAATCAGGCGCTGGTGGAGCAAGAGTAGACTTGCTAGCAAGAATTCCAGATGGTGGTAGTGTCCCAGTTGATGCAAAAGTTCCACTCGCCGCATATTGGGACGGTCTAGATCTCGAGGACCCCGATGCGAGGAGTAGTAAAATGGTCGAGCATGCTAAAAATGTCAAAAAACACATTGATGATTTAGCAAGTAGAAACTATCCAAACCTCATAGGTGGTTCAGACTTCACAGTGATGTTCATTCCTGCTGAACCAATTTTGTCAGCCGCTTTTGAATATGAACCAACACTGCAAGAATACGGATTTAACAAACATGTCCTCATTGTTACTCCAGTGACTCTGTTAGCCTTGCTACGCACTGTTGGACTATATTGGCAGCAGCAATCCATGGCTGAAAATGCTAAAGAAATTCATTCTCAAGCGCGTGAATTCTACGACCGGGTAGCGAAATTTAGCGGAGATATTGCAAAAATGGGCAGAGGAATTAGCCAGGCGGTAGGTGCTTACAATGATGCAGTTGCATCATATGATGCAAGAATTATCCCGTCAGGTAAGAAATTAGAAGCGTTGGAAGTTACTACTAGTGCTCAACGAAAAGTAGAACAAATTCCGCAGGTTGATACAGCAGTTAAGAATGTCAAGCACTTGGTTGACAAATCTGATGAAGACTAAATCCAAACATCGTTAGACGCCGTCAAATCACTATCAGCCTCGCCAGTATTGACCACGCCTTTTGGTTCTACTAGCATCACTTTACATTCCTCATCTGCGTAGGGTTTGTGTTGTACACCTTTTGGCACGACATACAATTCACCAGCATTGAGTGCAATGGTTTCATCAGCGAATTCTATTTTCAGACAACCCTCTATCACAATAAAAACCTCATCGGTATCACTATGATTATGCCAGACAAATTCACCTTTAACCTTCACTAGCTTGATTTGATAGTCATTCATTTCAGCAATTACCTTTGGCGTCCAATGCTCACTAAATTTA
>DUJK01000019.1 GCA_013329925.1 Candidatus Poseidoniaceae archaeon | reverse complement strand
GACTTATCCAATGGTGGTAAGCGACACGGCGGCAAGAGGAATGCTGAACCATTAACAGGTTCGGTAATCAAGATAGACTCAAATAAAGGCAGATTGTACATTGAAGGTGCAAAAGCCAGCAAATCAGATAACAAGGAGGAAGCAGTACCGGTCAATGCTTCAAATGTTGTCGTAGTAAGATTGGACGAGACAGACAAATACCGTGTCCAACAATTAACCGGAAACAGGAGTTGAATTAAATGGGAAGCACTAATCATATGAAGCGTTTGGCAATGCCACGAAGTTGGCCACTACCTCGTAAGACCTCTATTTGGGTAACTAAGGCAGCACCTGGTGCACACGCTCTTGAACTTTGTATGCCACTTGTTGTAGTTATTCGAGATATTCTTGGATATGCAAAATCTACTAGAGAAGTCAGACATATCCTGCATAACAATCTTGTTTCTATTGACGGAAGAATCTGTAAAGATTCCAGAAGGGGCGTTGGATTCATGGATGTACTAACATTGGGAGAGGAAAACTATCGTTGTATAGTCGATCGAAAAGGTATTCTTAGATACAGGCAAATTTCCAAGAAAGAAGCTGGAACTAAAGTTTGCCGAATTAATGGAAAAACCACAATTAAAGGTGGTAAAACACAACTTCATCTGCACGACGGGAGAAATATATTGACTGACGATGCAGCAGAATACAATACAGGCGATTCGTTAGTTCTTGCACTTCCTTCTCAGGAAATAAAAGAACACATTCGTTTCTCAGATGGCATAAAGTGCTATCTTACTGGCGGCGCTCACGTTGGCGAATTCGCTGAAGTTTCAGAGTACATCGTTAAGCGTTCAAGTATGCCTAATGAAGTCCAATTTGCGGAGTTTGGCACTGTAATGTCAAATGTGTTTGCTATTGGCAGTCAAAAATTACCTTCTACTGAGGTGGTTGAATGAGTGAGTCAGCAAACCCTATGATGATGCCAAGAATCTCCAAAGTTTGTGTAAACATTGGTGTTGGTGAAGGCGGAGACCGATTGTTAAATGCTGAAAATGTACTAGAAATGGTCACAGGTGTTAAACCTCAAAGAACACTTGGTAAAATTCAAAATCGTGATTTGAAAGTAAGGGTCGGAGCACCAATTGGTTGCAAAGCTACTATTCGTGATGGTGATAAAATCAAGCAATTTTTGACCGATGCTTTCTCTTGCCGAGAGAATGTCATCCCGTCATGGAACTTTGATAGAGAAGGTAACCTTTCCTTTGGTGTTAGAGATTATACTGATTTTCCAGGTCAAAAATATGACCCAGATATTGGTATTTTCGGAATGGATATCAATGTAGTTCTTGAAAGGCCTGGTCATAGAATCAGCCGTAGAAGAAGAGCCAAGAGTAAGATTCCAATCAAGCACAAAGTTACGGCTGATGAATCAAGAACTTGGTTCACTGACAATTATAATATCAAAATTTTGGAGGAGTGAAAATGGCAAGAGATCACGGAGAAAGAATTGGACGAACGCTCGGTTGCAGAAGATGCGGAAGACGTCGTGGAATGATTAGAAGACACGGTCTAAGGCTATGCCGACAATGTTTCAGAGAAGTAGGGCCTGAGATAGGGTTCAAAAAGATGAGTTAAGGAGGAATATAGATGCAAATTGATCCATTAAATGATGCACTGATAAAGATGTACAACGCAGAGCAAGCAGGTAAGTTCAACGTAGAACTTACCCCGGCTTCCAAACTCTTAGGAAATGTACTGGAAATCATGCAAAAATCAGGCTATGTAGGCCCAATAGAAAGAACAGAAGACGGTCGTGGCGGACGCTACACTGTTGAGTTGCGAGGCGCAATCAACAGATGTGGAACAGTAAAACCAAGACACAGTGTTAGAAGGCAAGAATACGAACAGTGGGAAACTAGATATTTACCAGCTCAAGACTTCGGCCTTTTGATTCTAACAACTAACTCAGGAGTAATGCATCATTATGATGCAAAGGATGCAAGAATAGGTGGCAAATTGCTGGCCTATGTATATTGAGGTGAATAAAATGGTAAAAATCGACAGAATCGAACACATCGTAACCATCCCTGAAGGTGTAACAGCCGAAAACAGTGAAGATGGCGTCGTAAGTATCACTGGGCCAAAAGGCACCTTGAGTAGACAATTTACAAATCCAAGTGTGAGCATACTACAAGAATCGGGTTCATTAATTGTTAGATCAGATCTTCCAAGGAGGAAAATGAAAGCTTTGGCAGGTACATGGAACGCTCACCTTAACAATATGGTGAAAGGTGTTACTGATGGGTTCAAATATAATTTGAAAGCCTTCTATTCTCACTTTCCAATGACTTTGGAAGTAAAGGGTGCAGAATTTATTGTCAACAATTACTTTGGTGAAAAAGTACCTCGCAGAGCAGATATTCTAAGCGGTGTTGAGGTCAAAGTCAGCAATAAAGTCGAGGTTGTAGTGACTGGTATTGATAAAGAAAATGTCGGACAAACTGCAGCCAATATTGAACGTTGTACAGTTGTCAAGAACAGAGACAGAAGAGTATTCCAAGACGGGATATATCTTCTAGGTAAGGAGTGATATAAATGTCAGATAATTACGAAGATATGACTGTTGCAGAACTAAAAGCATTGCTAAAGGAAGCAGGCTTGAGAGTTTCAGGGAAGAAATCAGAGTTAATCGAAAGATTAACTGAAGCCCAAGATGCTCCTGAAGAATCTGAAGTTGCTGAACAAGCCGTAGAGGAAGTTGTGGAAACTACTGATGACTCTGCAGATGATGTTGAGGAAGACGATTGGGATGACGATGATTGGGACGATGAGGAAGATGAAGGTCATGTTGCAAAACAAAAACCAGTCTTGTCAGATGAAATGAAGATTGCACTTGCACTTAGAGTGGAGCAAAAGAAGAAAACTCCAGCATTCAAGAGAACTGAGTGGTTCCGTTACAAGAGATTATCTCGCTCTGGATGGAGAGCGCCTCACGGTATGGATAACAAGCAACGACGCAATTACAAATACCGAAGTTCCCTAGTAAGAGTCGGCCATGGAAAAGTCGCCGCTGCTAGAGGACTTCACCCATCTGGATTTAGAGAAGTAATGGTTCACAACACTGGTGATCTTGAAATTATAGATCCTGAAACAGAAGCTGCTAGAGTCGGCAAGAC
>DUJK01000094.1:5541-7449 GCA_013329925.1 Candidatus Poseidoniaceae archaeon | reverse complement strand
GATTGGGGTGAAACAAACTATCGCGCTGATGGTAGTGAAGCCAAAGCTGCTGCCCAATGGTTAGCGACTCAAATAGAAGGCTTGAGTTGGCAAGGTATTGAAACCAATCAGTGGCGTGAAAGTGAATGGTGCTTATTACCAAATGAAGATTTAGCATTGATTGAGCAACTTATTGCCCAGAGTAAATGGTCACATCTATCGGTGGTGAAAACTGGCTTTGCCATACATTTGATGGAGCCACAATTATCCAAAGGATCTGGCCTAAAAATTATCCTCCAAAAAATGGGCCTTAGTAGTTCTGATTTACTATGTGTTGGTGATGCTCCAAACGACCTATCTATGTTCGAGTTTGCCCACTGGTCTGTTGCTGTTGGCGGGGCTTTTGCCTATGTTACTAAGGCTGCTGATGTTGCCTCCCCTTACCCCCATGGCCAAACCATAAAACCGTTAGTTGAGGCGATACTAAGCAGTGAGAATTGAGACGATTTCAACATAACAACAACGGAGTGATAATATGTCTACTAATACTGAAGAAAGCGATTATACTAAAATCACCATTGGAGTGATTATTACTGTTTCAATCGCGATTGTGATTTTTGGATTAATATTTGATTTATTCGGTTCTGTTGATGAATCAGCATCCAGTTTCCAATCAAGTTCTTACTTGGTATTTGCCTGGCGAATATTATGCTTATCAGTTGGTCTTTATGCCATAGTTTTCATGTTCAAAGTTGGTCCAGGTAATATGATGGTGGTAAGACTAGAAAACAATCAAGAGGAATTACTTCACCCGGTTGGAATCGAAAAATTTGTCACCTTTAGTTCTTGGACATTATTGGTTAATGTGCTATATTTTGCCATAGCTAGTTTGTTACAACTGGTTAATAATGGTGAATCTAGCGAGATAGGTCTTTTGGGTAAATTGCAAGTAATCTTATTTGTGGCTGGAATCTCTATGGCCTTCCTTACCGCCACTGTTGTTCGCCACATTATTCTGCCAAACGAGGTAAGAAATACCCGAGTGCATAGCCACATGTTCTTGTTCCATGAACAAATTATGCACAATTTTGCCGCTATCTTTCTCGCAGTTGAAATGATTTTAGTAAGCCCAAACCTAGCATCTGAATTTGCCTTGTTCGGTTTATTCTTTGGAATACTTTACATCAGTTTTGCCTATTTTAATGCCTATTATGGTAGTGGTTTCTTTGCCTACAGCTTCCTTCACCCAAAGCCAAAAATTGCTCCCATATTCGCCGTCGGTTTGGCCAGTGGTATTGCTGTGTTTTACCTTGGGTTATGGTTGGTTTCAGAAGTGCGTCAAACAAATATTTGGTTAAGCGGAATTACCATGATTGTGTGGACTGTGTTAATTGTCCAATTCAAGCCAGTTATGACTGAGATTGATGATGATTAAAGTTGAATAGTAAGGTCTTGCTGGTACATTCATGCAGCCCGGTGTTGGTCCTGATAAACCAAATCAAACTCAATTTTCCGGCCAGCCACAGTATATCAATCAACAAATTCAACAATCTCAAGGTGCCTTTCCTCAACAACAGATAATTATTATCAATGCCAAATATCAACCAAGTTTTAATTTCAGATATCTTTCTTACGCCGTATTTGGTTTAGGTATTACGGCATATTTTATATTATCAAACATGCGTACTGATGGTGATATCGACCAATATTTACGCTTCTTGAGTGAGGCAACTTGTTGTCTATCGATAATTTTGACATTCGTTTTTGATGCGGTATTTTACAAAGGCAAAGCAGACTGGCAGTCAACCACTGGACAATCTAACACCGGGTCAATAACTGGAATGGTTTTTGATATTCTCTTTGCTGGTCTTGTCATAATTTTTGGATTCATGTGGTTCATTGGTGATTAGAGCAAAGGGTACCCATTGC
>DUJK01000094.1:0-5192 GCA_013329925.1 Candidatus Poseidoniaceae archaeon | reverse complement strand
TACTCATCAAATCAAAAGTTATCCAAGTTGCCATCAATAAAACCAGTCACGATTGCTAAAGAGACTACTACAGATAGTAAAGAAAATGGCAAAGAGCAAAATGAACCAACTACAAATTTTTTCCACCCTGGCGAATCTTTGAACTTCTCCTGTAAAGTAGCAAGAAATGCTAACGGCACAATAAATATCAGAACGATGACAATAAAAGTATCATCTCCAAAGACATTACCGTCCGTCACAGTCCAAAAAAGCAATGAAAGTACAAAAACTGAGATTACCGAGGCATTTATGCCGGACATTACACCTAAATTAAATTGGCAAACCAGTCTGTATACTGCCAATGTTAAATATATCAAAAAACTGGATATTATCGGAATTCCATAACCATCATTAGTTTGTGCCATTAAAAATATAAAAAATGAAATGACCAAGAGCCCTTGGCACAAAGTATCAATGATAGAAATGACGGTGGTTGAACCATCAGTATCCTCCTCCTTCATAGCTAAGCCTCAAAGCCTTACTTTATTGATTCATCCATCTAGTAAGCGCTGTGTTCTATATTCAAGGGGTTATCCGAAACCCCTTAACATTTTATTTTACGATACAAAGGGGATTCAGTGGGTCGATACAGACGCTACCCTTTGAAACGACACATAATCAGAGGGGGTCCTTTGATATATCAATACTTTTTGAAAACATCATGTACAAAATTAAACCCATGTTTATTGTTTCAATTTTCTTACTGTCGTCTCTTTCGGGTTGCATTGGCTCAACAGATAATGATGATATGAGTGAAAAAACTGAAAAAATAGAAATAAATGATGTGGAATGTTATGGGGACGTAGAAACCAACCCTGAATGCGACATAGATTTCTCTGTAGGTCAAGGTATAGAGCCAATGATCTCATCCAAATTATTAGCCGAATTTGAGTCTAATGATTATGACAGTCAATATAATCACCATCATGATGGTCATTCACACAGCAATGAATCTGAGATCCCGGAAATAAATTATTCCCCAAATTACTATTATTCAGATGATAAAATTATGTCTGAAACATCTGGGCGATCCCATGCTCAAACACAAAATGAATGCACTTCTGATGACCTAATCGGCCTTTCAGAGCAAGTTTTAGTCGACTATCTCATTTCCCACACACATGGTTGCTTGTATCAATCTGTTGTGATTCCATTGGATTCAAATGTAATTTCAGTCTTCACCGATGAAAATATTGTTTTTATATCGAATGTAATTTCTGAAATTGCACCTCTTTATGACGGAGATAATTCCGAAGGCGTGTTCCAATTGATGTTCTTTATTCATGAGGCATACTATCACGAATGGTATGGACAAATAGAGGAATTTGAACAAGATACAACTGATGTTGTTTTTGATGCGATTGATGCACTAAAGGTGTCGCCATATATTCTAAATCCTGGTGAAGAGTCGAGAAAAATTCTCAACCAATTGATTGGGATGGCTGATACAGTAGATGCCCAATCACTTTTGTTATCTCTTTATGTTGAAATCATGGAAATTTTTCCTACAGAATCTTCATTTTACGAAATTAATCAGTACGGATTTCCAAGTTACACACAGAGAACTCTCAAAACAGTATTGGTAAGCATACAAAGAAGCGCTCACTACACAGAAGTAAATGCCCATCTGGAGATTTTTGATCTCTTGGAAGAGATTCGAGAAATTAGTGTCAACCTGGAGATTACAAATGGTGCTGAAGTCATCGTAAGCAATGCCGTCTGGTCATTTGGCAGATTTGCATATACAACGCCCCCCTACTCCGAAAATTATTATTGGACTTCTGTAAACGATATGTATGACTTAGCTTGTGAATATCTCATTGAAGCAGAAAACTTTCATTATTCGGAGAATGATGTTTCAATACCATATTTGTGGGCATTAAACACCCATGAAACTTTTTACACAGTTCCTCACGAGGGCAGATGTGTTAACGAAATTAACGATTTAACATTAGATGAAGCGATAACTGAATTAGAAAATCAATTATTTTCAAACGACTATTCTTTTGATGATGGAAACATAATTATCAGAACTCCATTAGATGCAAATGAAGTAATTCCGTTATATTATTCCATCAAGGAAGTACAGGCGCAATACTTCCGATTGACGGAAACATCCTTACCGGTTGATGATGATCCAAATAGTAAATTGACATTTATGATTTATGGAAGTAAGCAAGACTATCAAACATGGCAGCCATTTTTATATGGACTTGGGACAAGCAATGGCGGAATTTATATTGAACAATGGGGTCAAATTTTTACTTACCAAAGAACCCCTTTGGAGAGTATTTACACGCTTGACGAATTAGTTCGTCATGAATATGTCCATTATCTTGACGGAAGATATTTGATTGAGGAAATGTGGGGCGAGAATGATTTCTATGATGATGATAGACTTACATGGTTCAACGAAGGTTTAGCTGAGTTTCTAGTGGGAAGCAGTAGTGAAAATGGAATAGCTCCAAGAGAGACTATCATTGATCGGATTCAGGATGATGGCTCAAATCGAATGTCTGTAGGGGAAATTTTCGAATCATCTTATGGAACCGGTTTCAAATTTTATCGATACTCTGCTGTTCTAATTGATTACATGTATCATGACTATAATTATCAACTTAGGAACTTAATTGAATGCGTTGATTTAGATGATATTGTATGCTTTGACCAGATAGTTGAGTCTTTAGCCAATGATAATTCATTTGTAGATGGTTATCAATCTCATATCGATGGATTGCTTACACAACTCAACACTTATACAAATCCAATGCCAAGTTTCATCTCGGACGAAAATCTAGAGATTCTAGATCCTGAATATATCTCAAATGACATAAACTCCAGTAATGAATTAGGATATACAGTAGTGTGTAACACGGGTACTAGAACTCTCTTGACTAGGCATAGATGTATCGGGGCTCTTTATGTAAATAACACAGTAGATGATACTACAGAGAACACGTGGTTTACATTTGATCGAACATTGAATTTACTCATGCAAGATATCAATACTAGGTATTCAGAAGGAATGGTTTGCTGGTTCGATAGAATACTCGTTGAAGATACAATCAGAGAGAGATATAATCATTCGACTTCTTTTCACTGTGAAGTGCCAGTAAAGATTGCACAATACGGCTCAAATGGTATTTTGGCTAATCTTGAACTAGATGCCAGCAGAACTAGAGCAAATGATTCGATAGATTGTATGAGCAATCCATCGGATACAGAAAATGTCTACACTTGTAAAATCAAAATATTTTCCGATTGGTTTGAAGCTGGAACTGACAATGACATTTTATTTGAAAGCCTAGAGATGTATGCTAGAGAAATAGGAAACCAAATTCATGCAGCAAATCCAGTTGTTTATGCACAGTATACTTGTTCCATTAATGATGAGTCTTTAGAGTACAATGAAATTGACAATGAAGGGGTACGCTATGCATCTGCTTTTTTACAATGCAGTTTTATCATTTAGAACCATCAACAAATCAATTTGAATAAGTTGGAAATGGTTTGGATGGGTGCCCTTTGCGATATTTTTCCAAAATACACGATTAATCCAGATCGAGGAAGATTGGTTCTGAAGAATCATCGGTTGTATAATCTCCAACTTGTCCATTGACATTCCTTCCCCAACACGAAACAGATTTATCTTCAAAAACAACACACGTATGGAAATTACCTAGGAACAAATTCTCAGGCTTTGCAATCCCCTCTAAGCCAGAAACAGTGACAGGTGTAGATTCATGGTTCGAAGGCGTATTGCCCAATTGCCCATAGGTATTGTTGCCCCAACAAACAATCTCCCAATCCTCTAAAATTGCACAAGAATGGTGTGTACCTGCAGATACTTGTAGAGCAGTTCTATTGTTACCAAAATCGATGACTTCGCGTTCAGTAAATGGATCGGTTGCAGATTGAGTATAACCAAGTCCACGCTGTCCAAAATCATTCCTTCCCCAACACATTACTGAACCGTTTTCAAGCAATGAACATGTATGATATCCGCCAACAGAAACATCTGTGACATTTGTTCCTTGATGTGGTATATGAGTAGGTATTGAAATGTAGCTATTGCTGTTTGTTACGCCTTTCAATGCTTTGTATCCCCAGCAGAATAGTTCACCATCACTTGTAACAACGCATGTAGTGTGACCTCCAGCTCTAATAAGGGATGCATTACTTCCAGAACCGAATTCTGGAACAGAATATGGAGTTGATATTCCCTGGGTTCCGTCGATTTCCCCATTGCCAATTTGACCGTATTCATTACTTCCCCAACAAGAAATCGATTGGTCTGAAAGAAGCGCACACGTGTGATAGTAGCCTGAAGACAACAATTCTGCATTTACACCTGGGCCAAATCCAAGCATAGGCACAGGCACATATCGATCACTGTAAGTGCCATCCCCAAGAGTCCCATCTTGATTGTATCCCCAACAAGCCACGCTTCCGTCATCTAATATGGCGCAATTGTGAAATCCACCGGCAGAAAGTTGGGTTGCTGTATGCCCTCCATACAACGTCACATCTGTAGGATTGACACCCCCAGATGCGTTTCTGTATCCTAAGCCGATTTGTCCGTAGTAATTGTTGCCCCAACACATTACAGTTCCATCTTCTCTTAGCATGCATGTATGCCAACCACCGCCAGTTAGTTGGTCAACCGACGAGGTTTGGTTTCCACAGTCCACAATGCAACAATCTTCAGGGTTACAAACTCCATTATCACCAGGCTCTCCGTTACAAACGTATGCCGTGTTGTCAACTTCAATTTCACCTAATTTTTCATTGCCATCCAAATCAATACCTGTCTCAATTTTAACTCCACCATAAGCACAATTCTCACCGGGGGATTCATCAGTCATTTTGATAAGTGAATTTGAGCCATTAACAATACTATCTGCCTTAGTAGAATCTTCTTCTGCTGAAGATAAACAGCCAGACATAGGTGCAAAAACAAAAAGCATAACAATGAACAAAGTTTTTGATTTCATGAACATTGCAAATTTAAAAATCAAATTAAACCATTCCCCCAAATAATCGAATTCGGATAGTTTACATGGGGTTATCCGAATACCCATTGCTTAGGTTGTGACAAATCAAAGGGCCCGCAATGGGTCTTTTCAGTGCCTACCCTTTGAAACAAATCAGTA
>DUJK01000056.1 GCA_013329925.1 Candidatus Poseidoniaceae archaeon | reverse complement strand
GATATATGTTGGATTTGTTTTATCAGTAACATCGATTAGAGTGACGGAAACTTGGGCAGGGTCGCTCCACTGTCCAACGTTTGGATCTGCATAGCCAGGATCGATTAGTTGGTTTTGCTGAACAATATATTCTCTACCGTTGTATTCAATATACTTAACATCCAAAACTTGTGTGTTTGGGTCATTATATTTTCCAACAACTGTTGTGTTGGTTGGGTCTGTTACATCGACAATGTGCATGTCATTCCAACCGGCTAAATATGCGTATGTTTCACCATCTGGAGTTGTTGCAACTTGTACTTCTGCGTTACCATTAGTAGTTAATGGATTAAAGTCTAGTTGTTCGATATTATCAGTTCCAACCATGTGTTGCGAGGCATTTGAATGGTCATGTCCTTCATGTTGAAACAATGGGTCTTCACTATCAAAAATAACTGAATTTATTTCGTTATCTAATGTTTCTTCACCTGAAAAAACATACATTGCGCTAGAAACCATTAACAGTACTAGGAAGAAGGTCAGTGCTATCTCCTTGCCCCGCATGTTTACCCCGACACTAATGCCCGTTTTGACTTTATGTGATGATGGTTTAGCCCCAAACAGCGGGGAATTGTTGTGCGCAAAGCATTGTTGTTACTTGGATTGATAATGCTGGTGCCTTGTCTGTCTGTTCAAGCACATACTCCAAACGTTATGATGAGTATTTTGAAAGAGGAGGGGCCTGCCCCTGAAGATGTTCTTGAGACAGCTGGATTTGTCGCAGGAGACGGTATCAAATTCAAAGTTGGTGATACTACTAACAATACTAGTATGAGAATAAGTATCGATCTTGATAATAATGGCCTGTTTAATGATAGTGTCGATTTTGTTTCACCTTGGATGGTTTATGATTGTGTTTATGATGAAAATGGCACATTATTAGATGAAAATTGTTCTGAGTCTGTAGTGTTTTATTTCAATGGGACTAATGGGTCTGGAATATATGATTATCAATTAGAAAGAATGGTTAATGGTAGCCATACAAATTTCTGGCTCAATACTATTTTTGTGGGAATCGATGATCATAGTGAGTCTGATTTACCTAGTGTTGGTGATTGTTTTGGCGCTGGCTGTGAAGAAGAGGTTGTTGATTCAAGTGAAGGTGTTGAGGAAGGATATGAGAAATACATTCCACTATTGATGATTGTTTCTGCTGTTGGCCTAGTAGGTGTAACTATTAGTTTAATTAATGAAAAAAAGGATTATAATGAGCCTTTTATTGAAGATAAAGAAAGTGAAAAATCAAATCCTCTAAATGATTCCGTGGTTGTCAATAATATCACTCAAAATATTGCTATCCAAGATTCTGTTGTAATTGGTGATGTTGCTAATATTCGAGTAGAAGAAGAGTGATAATTTCAATTATCCCTCAATTACTGGGCACTTCTCATCTTCCTCATAGTAAATTATTGAATTAGCCCACAAAAATTTATTTCTGGGTTTCTGGTTGGTCTTATTCCTACAATATATTTTAGTTGAAACAACAATCATATTCTCAATTATATATTGTCCCTGCTACTAAATAAATCAATTGATTGATTTGTTAGCAAATGACCGATGGGTTGAGAAATAGGATAGATAAGCGATGGTTATGTTGGGAAGGAGTTCGTCTCGTGCCGTGCTTCTTGTTTTGCTGATGTTTAGTGCCGCGTTTTCCGGTTGCTTTGGTGAAACTGAACAGAGTGGTATTAATTCTGAGAAGGATGTAGTAGTAACTCCGCAAACGCTTTCTGGTGGTATTTTTCAACCGATGACGATAACTGCTAAAGCTGATTTGTCGGTATTTGTTCCATACTTGATTTTTAATGAAGATAGTGGGTTTGTCCAAAACTCAACTGTTATAGATTTGAAGTCGGATGAGTCAGTTCAATTAAGTGTTTTAGCGCCACCAAGAACTGATACCGCTGTTGTTTTACTCGGAGAATATGGCAGAGATGTTTGGCCTATTCGCAGTATTGATGAATCATGGAAAACCTGGTTTGATAGAAGGGGATATGATTCTAATGAAAACCCCAGTGTTGTCAGAATTCCTGGTGTTAATAATTCACTAGATACTATTGCTTATTCTAATGCTTCATCGGACTCTGTTGCTGTAACTAAATTATCAATTAAACGGCAAATGGCTGCTGCCTACAGTGAGGCAGATGGAGGTAGACATTCTATGGGGCTTGTTGATGGTAGAACGGTTTTCAATTACATCAACGTTATGTCTGATGAAACTCCTGATCCAACTGATTTAGGTGATGGGGCGGTTGGTTATTTAGATAGATGGGCCGGTCAAGGCAATCTGGCCTATGAAGATGCGGCGCAATACCTAATTCAAACGATGGAGAATTTCGGCTTAGAAGTTATTGTTCAGAGATTTGTCTATGATTCTCTAATGACTGGTGCTCAAAATCCTGAGGCTTACAATGTCTGTGGATATCGTTTTGGTGAAGTTGATCCTGACAAGTGGATGGTGTTTGGGGCACACTTCGATATTGCTCCTCCTGTTAATGGAGGCATGCTTGACCCACACATCTTTGGTAGAACATATGGAACTAGGGTTGGGGCTTATGATAACACTGCAGGAACTAGTATGGTTTTGACAGTGGCAGAAGCAATGGCTGGTTATAGTACACGTAACACAATGGTGTTCTGCCTTTGGTCTGGTGAAGAAGGTGGTAAGAGAGGAAGTGATTTTTGGACTGATTACTGGGTTAAGGAAGATAACCCTGATGTTGAAGTTACCAATTATGTCAACTTAGACATGGCTGGAGTTAACTGGCCTGGTGGCGGTGGTGCTCCTTGTGGTAATGGCCATGGTGGTGGAGATGGAAATTGTGATCCGGAGCCTGAAATAGATCCTGATGGATATCCTAAAGATTCTGAAGTTTGGCCTATGCGGGTATATATCGGTCCTAGCCTAGACCACGATGTAATGAATCAACCAGGAATGGTTGGACTAGCTATGTGGATTGGTTCTGATGCGATTGGTGTTGAAGAACAAGTTTCACCATTGATTGGTGAGGGACATGACGCTACGACTTGGAAAGTTGATGATTGGATGGCTAAAGATCGCCCGGAAATTATCGTCTATGAAGATACGACCGCTAGATCAGACCATGCTACGTTCCAAGATAATTTAGGGACTGTTACTATGGGCTTTGGTGGTCTTGTTGATGGATATTGGTGTTATCATCAAACGTGTGATACGGTTGATGAGATGGTTGATTGGATGGATACCACTGGTAAGGATTACGGGGATGAGCAAACCGGCACAAGTAACCTGGTTGATGCTCTAGACACAATAACTTGGTGGGCTACTTATTCATTCTTCCATTTAGATGAACAACCAATTAGAAATTCGTATCTTTAAACAGGCTCTGAGTTGGGTGTTTTAGTGGTTTAACTTCATGTTTTATTCATTATGAATAAATATTAACCCAAAGTGAATTATTCAAAAGATTGTATTGACTAAACCTTCCAAAAGCGCTGTAGGGGACCAAAATCCTAGGAACATACCTAGAACAGGAACTAAGAATATAAAGAAGACGCCATAGAAAACCTGTTCATTCCAATCCTTTACCTTAGCACCATCTAATGGGCCCCAAGGAATCATATTGAATAAGCCCAGAATAAGGTTAGCGGAAATCCACCAAACACCAGCATCAACTAGCATTGATTGCCAAATTATTGAGCTACCGTCAACATATGCCCTACTACCATTATCTAACATTGGAATATTTGTTAAATCGAACGATCCAGTGATACCCAAGATAAGCACCCACATAGGTATGCCAATTATGAATAATGAAAGATTTGTTAATGGTCCAGCAACTGCTATGTAACCATTGTAACGTCTTTTTAGCAATCCTGAAACCATAACTGCACCAGGAGCCATAAACAAAAAACCAAGGAAAAAGGACAACATAATACCGAATCTGAGTCCTTTGGGGTCTGCTCTAAATTCTGCCCAACAACCATACTTTTTAGCGACTATTTTATGGCCAATTTCGTGTAAAATAAAGGCTGGACCTACGGCAAACAGCATTACTGGCATGGCTAATAATAAAGTAATAAACCAGGTATTAATACCGAGTGTTGAGATTCCCGACAAGCCCCTTACTGCCATGAAACCAAGTGCTAAAGTGAATGCTGCAGTGGCTAAACCTAGGTGTTGTTTTTCGATATCGCTAAACTCCCATATTTTTTTATTACCGGTTGATTGAGGTGTTGCTTGCTTACCAGCAAACATATTTTGTAAATCTTCAATAGTAAACATTGAACTTCCTGATGATGATTCCGAAGAATGAATTCTACGTATTTTGGGTTTTGGAAATGGATCTGTATCGACGATATCCGCTCTTGGGTCGCGACTCGCCATGGATAATTGAAATGCTCTGGTTTATTGAATCCTATTACATTATGATTTGATTGAATAAATTCTATTTTTTATTGATAGAATTAAAAATAAGACCCGGTTTAGGTTTGAATGAAAGCGAT
>DUJK01000179.1 GCA_013329925.1 Candidatus Poseidoniaceae archaeon | reverse complement strand
AATGGCCATGACTCTTGGAGAGCCGATGAAAGGCGATGAACTGGAAACTTTGGAAGTAAGACTAGATCAACGTGGATGGTAATTACTCTAGAGGAGTTTCAATCCCCTCTTGGCCAAGAGTCCATTTTAGAGTTTTGACCACTCCCTGTAATGCTTTGTGAGTTCTAGCTGCTTCTTTCATGCCATCCAAATCCCCGTTCTTACGACATTGTTCATACCATTGCTTCCACTGTACTAAACGCCCTTCAGCGTCCTCAAGCATTTGTTCAATCTCTGCCCAGGTGCGGTTATAAGACCTGTATGGGATTGTAGGTTCATCGCTCATCTCTATCACTTGCTCCTACAGTAAGTCATATTTATTCAATACTATCAAGTAACTACGAACCTATTTTTTGTCCGGTTAACTTTTTCCCACTCCCAATTGTGACATTATCGCCAACAACACAGCCAGTTAGTACACAATTTGCAGCAATTTTAACATTATTTCCAATAACTGAATTTTTGATTATCGTATTATCACCAATTACTGAGTTGTTCATTATTAGACTAGATTCAATGTCACAATCTTTACCAACAAAGGATTGATGAGAAATTACAGTCTCGATAATTTTTGATTGAGTCTTGGCGGTATCAAAAATATATCCGCCTTCAAGAGTGACTTGGCCTGGTGGAATTGTGAAGGGTAAGTCCATGCGTTTGGCAATTAGTTCATTTTGTGCTCTTATTAGTTCACTTGGTGTTCCAACATCAAACCATAAGCCATCTAACTTCATAGCGTATAATGGCCAGCCAAGCTCCAGTAATTTAGGAAATAATTCCTTACTAAAATCATACTTTGTATCAAATGGAATGTGTTCTAAAACCTCGGGCTCAATAATGTATAATCCAGCATTTATTACATTACTAAAAGCATCTTCAAGCGAAGGTTTTTCTAGAAATTTAGTAATGTAACCTTCAGAAAGATCTGGATTAATTTGGCCGCCAACCTGACTGGATAACCCCACAATGCCAAACTGAGTAGGATCATCAACTTCCCAAAGAGCCATTGTCATTTTAGCATTAGATAATTTATGTGCAGAAATTAAATTTTCCAAATTTGAAGACAAGATAGCATCACCGGATGCGACGATAAATGTTTCAGTAAGCTTGTCTTGCAATAATTTGACACTGCCAGCAGTACCCATTGGTCTATCTTCATTACTAACCGAAAACATGCCAGATTTATTGTTGTTCCAATCTTCCACCAAAGAAATTAAACCTTCGCCTTGGTATCCCGTTGTCAAAATCACTTCTGCTATTCCAGCGTCAAGTAATGCGTCACTAACATAATCAATAACTGGCTTGCCTAGGACTTGAACCAATGGTTTTGGCCTATTTGCAGTTAAAGGATAAAGCCGAGTACCTTTGCCCCCGGCCATGATAACGCCAATCATATTGACACCTATCTTCTTCTAGAAACATCAACTCTTCGCATGTTTTTCTTTTTATCCGATTTCTTTGATTTGGATTTTGACACAAAATCTTCATTGCTCAAGCCACCAAAGGTAATCGAGCCATTGGATAATAGTGAATTGGTTAATAATTCTGCAACTTCTTCTGATTGGGCACCGGTTTTCATCTCATTCTTGACTGAGGCATTATGGTCTGTCAACCACGATTTCCGTTCTTCTCTAACAGATTTTAATTCGTCTCTCGCTTTGTTAACATCAACCATCAATTCTTCAATCTTAGCGTGTACTTCGTTAGCCTTTTCTTTGAGTTCAACAAATTCTGTATGAAATCTATCTCCTTCTGATTTTAGGAAATCACGATGAGCAAATGCCTCATCGACTTCAGGCGTCTTAACATTTAGCCTCTCAACCGCTTCAATCATTGAATTGTGGGCGGCGTCAGCCTCAGCTTTGAGGGTTTTAATTGCGGAATCAATATCCGACATATCAACTTCAACCATTTTGAACTTGGTGACTTCAGGTTCTAATTCTTCAATTCTCTTGGAAAATTCTTTAATTTTCTTGACCATTTCTTTTTCTTTGTTAACACCAACAGAAGTGGTTTCAAATTTCTTTTCAAGAGAGTCTACTTGCTGCTTTAAATCAGCATATTCTGCTGTAGCAGACCGCTTTTGAGTGTGATCTTTTCTTTTGCCCTTTATCTGTGAAATTAAATCACGCATTTGACTTTGGATGGCATTGCGCTTTTCCTTAAATGATTTTATCTCTGCACGCATTGCTCTTACTTCAGCAACAAATAGTTCGATTTTCTCTCGGTGTTCCTTATACTGAGATTGTACTGAATTTCTCTTTTCAGCCGAAACTTTAGCCTGAGCGTTGAAGTTATTACGAGTTTCTCTCATCTTACGAACTTTGGACTCCATAGCATGGAGTTTCTCACGAAGTTCCGCGTCTGGCTTTTCTTCGCCCTCATTCAACTTCCCGCGCATGGTTAGTCGTAAGAGTTCACCATTTCAAATCTACGCTTTGGAATAATTGTGCTTAAACTATGATGAAAGTCAATAATGTAGATGAAATTAAGGTACCAGCAAGTCCGATTATATTGAACACAAGTGAACTTGCGACGCGTATTCTTTCCTTGAAAACCGAACGTATTCTTACGTTCATTTGAGAACCAATTAGTAATTCTCCACTCACTTCTTCAAGTCTTACCGAGACTGTTGCTTCTCCAAACCTTTCGGGTAGTAGCGACTGCCAAGCGACCGTACCGTCTCTAAGTAGGGCTGACATAATTGCTAAAATATCATCATTACCAGATTGCGATAATGGTACGCCTTCTGTGGGCCACCACTTCTTTTCTCCTGGTTTTAGGCGATAAGTCATAGCAATGTCATGCGGCCTAAAGTCTGGGGTTTGTACCCTCAATACAACAGTTCTTGTCTCATCGGATAGATTGTGCATGTAGGTAAATAAGTTAGCCTTTCCATGTACAACATTTTCCATGTCCACTTCAAATATTACATCGTCTTTAATCGATTTTCTTCCTGCTGACAAATCTTCTTCTATTCTGCCGATCATACGGAAAAATGCTGGGCATTGAGATTCTATATAATCGATGATTAGCAACCATTCTTCAATGGTAAAAACCTCATGATTTTTTATCAGTTCAACACCTGCCTTAGTGAGGATTTCGCCGAATTCTGCGTAGACAGATGATAAATCTAGACCTTGGGAATGTTTGTAAAGCGTCATCATCAACTTTTCTCTTGCGAACTTAGGTTCAACGCCTCGTTTAACGTGATTTTCAACATCTTTCACAAATCTTTCATATTCAGACCGCAGCAACGGATCTAGTTGTGATTTTACCAAATCTGAAAAAACCATATCTAGCGTAGAAGGGTGAACAGGTGAATTATACGCTTCTAAGAGACCTGTTCGTTCAGCCATGTTGAAATTTGATGACCTTGTTGCAATATGTTGACCAAGAGAAAGCATGGTCAGTGAAAAGGACAAAGCAAGTAAGTTCTTACCCATGTCACTTTGTATCCCATAAAACGCAATACCAGACAAGGCAAATATTGCTAGTAGAGAACTGACAAGCGAAAAGAAATGCTTTGTTACTGAACGCTTTATTAGGTCTTCAAGCGGTTCATAACCGTGTAATGATTTAATCGATAGATGCTTTGATTGAGCCGCTTTAACTTCTTGTTCAAATGATCTGATAGTCAAATTAACTCGGTGCCGATGAAGGGCTAAAGCGAGTATGTAACCGAGTAAGATGACAAATACCAAAGCCACTAGGATTGTTGAGAAACTTTGATTCAAAGTTGGTTCAATGAAACTATCCCACCAATCTGGCGAAGAATTAGCATAGGCCCATGCGCCAAAAAAGGTGAGAATTGCAAATCCTGGCAAGAATAATAGTAACCTAAGTCCAAATGATATTAATTGTCGGTCAAATGCATATAGAAAAGCTTCATTATTCCATCTTCGGATTTTTTTAATGGAGTTATTACTCAAGGCTTTGACAGTATCGGAAAATGTTTGGTCTGAATCAGAATTGGGAATTTTTTCATCCTCATTGACAGATTTCTCTTCAACCTCTGAATTAGGAGGTTGGTCAATGGTTTCATCATCACCCATGATTGGTCGAAGTAGAACTCATTCTAAAGTGTTGAGTCAAATAAATGTAGATTAATGACTTATTATCAATTTTGTCGCGATATCATTATGCAATTGTACTGATGAATCATTACATTGGTAAGTATTGTCTCCAGTTTTACTAATAACGTCACCAATTGTGATTTCAAATTGTTTAATCATTTCAGTCACTTGTTTATCCAAAGCAATAATTTTGACCATACCACTGTTACCAATTGGCAAATTTGCTAGTGAAGTTAAGCCGATATTAGATTTTACCACTCTTTCTTCAATATCGGATGACATACTTGGTATCTTGGTGCCACTTGGATCTTTTTGCGGGTCATCCAAGTATAGCGTTAGGGCTACTTCAAGATCGTCGTCAATGGCATGTTCGAGACGACATGCTGTTGCATGTTGATTGCCATCAAAAGGTAAATGTTCTAACAAAACTTCTGCTAACCTGTGTCTACGTTTCATTTTTTTTCCATGAGTAAGACCTTCCTGTGTCAAAGTGGAACCTTTGTATGGGACATAGTCTATGTACCCTTTATTTGCTAACCGCTGTACCATTTCAGTGGTTGATGCTGGAGTAACTCGCAAAGCCTCTGCAAGGTCGCCGGTACGCACTCGTGATTCCGGATCTTTTTCGTAAAATTGATACATCATCTCTAGATACTCATCTTCAAACTCTTGGAAATGGCCGCTTGTCACATTAACCCCTAGCCTTACATATTATTCAAACTTCACTATCTGTTGATTTGAAAATAGTCTTACAAGAAGG
>DUJK01000114.1:11770-12294 GCA_013329925.1 Candidatus Poseidoniaceae archaeon | reverse complement strand
AAGCGTGCTGGTGACTTTGGAACTACTAACGCTGCAGGAGTAGCAAACACATTCGCTGCTACAGAAGCTGCAATGGTTGCCGGTCTTGCTGCTCTACAGGCTTCAGACTCTGCAGGATACACTGCAGCAGCTGAAACAGTTGTTAAGAACCTAATAATCACTTACTCTCAAGCAGTACTGAAGTACACATCCAAGATGGATAGCAATGATACAGCTGAGAAGTACCAAGCAGAAGGATATGCTTTCTGGAAGGCCATAGAGGCTTACTCTGCTCCTCACATGCATGATGGTTGCTACAACATGGCTGTCGGTCACAAGGTTATGATGATGGGAGAAATCGACGCATCTGCTTGTGACGCTTTCATCTGGACAAACGCTTCGCAAGATCCTAATGGAACAAACGACACATGTTACAACACAGTAAACCACATGGTTTCTACTGACGCTACAGACGAAGCAGGCTGCGATGGATACACATCTATGTACTACCAGGACAACTACGCTGCGACCTTGATGAACAACGT
>DUJK01000114.1:0-11452 GCA_013329925.1 Candidatus Poseidoniaceae archaeon | reverse complement strand
TTGGATTTGACAGATGCTAGCCAACTAGGTACATCCTACGATGTCACTGCTTGGTTGCAACCTGTTTGGGACAACTACGGCATAACTTCCAGTGATATCGGAACCTATGCCTGATCAAATTAGCATTAGTTAGTTCACTAACTAAGCTTCATCGCTGGCGGGGCTACGCTTTCACGATTCACCCAGTTTGAGAGCGTACCCCGTTGGCATCTATGATGTAGTAATGGTGAAAAAATGAAAAAGATAGCACTAATACTTGTCTTTATAATTTGTTTTTCAACATTACCAATTGATACAAGTCAAGCAACAGAGCCAAATGATAATTTCACTGTGACTGGTAAAGTCCTCCATCAGTCAGGTGAGATTGCCGGTTCTACCTCGATTAAAATTACTGGGTATGGTTCAGTTTGGACAGATTCAGCAGGTAATTATCAATACACTGGAATAGCTGGCGGAGAGCATATTATACGTGCTTATTTCATGAATGACGGCCATAATGTGGCTTATCGGAAAATAATCATAAACTCTGATTTGCAACTAGATTGGATAGTAGACAATAACTGGATTACTGTTAGTAGCGACGATCAACTTGCTAGCTTTACAGTCTCTAACGAAAATATGCAAGAAAGTAAATCTCATGCAGAATTGTTAGAATTTGGACCTTATGAAATTGGTCAATACTACAATGTGACAGCGTTTTATGATAATGGTTTGAACCAAACAGCAATGCTAAAACTACGAGATGGTTCTGCAGCAGAACCTTTGGTAAATCACCTAGTAATGAACCAAGGAACTACCAGCAAATATGGTTACCTGAGGGACATGCTTGGTAATTCAATGCCCAACGTAGATGTTCAAATTGGACAACACATGGCGATAACTAATATGGATGGATTTTACCTGATAAATGGTTTAACCATCGGTGAAACAGTAAACCTGTCTGTGTCACAAGAAGATGTTGAACTAATTTCCACTCATCAAATCACGATAGAGGATAGTTTAGGATGGTACAATCTAACATCAGAAATAACTCCTGAAATGCCGATTGCACCAGAATTCTTGACTTCCTCTTTTGATATTCAAATCAATGATGATAATTCACAACTGATCCAGTGGAGTAAAGGTGATTACACGGATTATTTTGAACTCTCTTTAGATAGCGAGGTCATCTATCGTGGATCAAGTACTCAATTTGACTTCACACCATTTGAGGTGGGTTCTTTTGAGCTAAGTTTAACCGCAATAAATCTAAATGGCTCTACTACGGCCACAAAGAAAATTACTGCCGTGGTTTTATCATCTTCTGAAGATAGTTTTTGGAATGTTGGAATGAGTTGGCAATATGCAGTTGATTACCTTCCTGAAAGTACCAACGGAACCCATGAATTAACCATGACTGCAATTGGTACAGAGGTTATCCAAGATACCTTTGGTGTAGAACAAGAGTGTTATCTATTGCGTGTTGAAGATATTTATGATTCGCCAGATAGGATTAGATATTATTGGATTGATAGTGTCAATCTCTTGCGCTTGAAAACTTATTCAGAAACCTCAGATTATTTTGTCGCAGGCAGTATGGGCTGGAATTTCACAAGCGAAAATGGAGCTGAGACAAGCTTATTCTCCGGCGATATTGTTAGTGCCCATTTCAACCGCACAAATATCATTGGTGTTCCTGGACACCCTAATGGATACGATGACACGAATAATATCATTGAAGTGACAGAAAATGTAACGGTTACTACTCCAAGTGGTAGTTACCTAACAACATACTTTAAAATCACAGATTTGAAAGATAATATTGATTCATGGGAATTATGGTATAATGAGACTGCTAGAAACTGGGTAAAAATTATTGATAGATTACCAGGGTCACACTCAGAAGCAGTCACCTATCATCTAATCAATTTTTCAGGCGTACCTACTATCCCACAATTTGTTACCCAGTCAGGCATCACTAATTTTCAGAATGTTCAGGTAGAGTGGGGCGAATTCGGTAGGGCGGTTTCTTATACGTTGTTGGAAAACAGCATTGAAGTTTATCAAGGAAATGAATCGAGTTTAGAATTGATGAATAAAGAAGATGGAATATATCAATACCAAGTGAAGGTAGTATTGCCATCTGGGTCTGAGTTACTAAGTGAAATTATAACTATAGAGGTTGAATATATTTTACAACCCCCGATACTGACCATGCCTTACACTCAAAATATAACTGATGATAATCAATTGTTAGTTAGTTGGATGTCGATAGATAATGCAGATTGGTATTCATTGCAGCATACAGGGCAAGATGGTTTGATGACTGAGGTGTACAATGGCAGTGCTACGTCTTACATGTTCGATGATTTAGATGAAGGTCAAAACAGATTCAGAATCCAAGCAGGAATTACCGATGGGAAATATTCTGAATTGTCAAATTCCTCATATGTAAATTATGACCCAGAAGAAAATGATAGTGACAACTTCTTAAATTTCTTGCCATTATTTGGCATCCTTTCAACCATCACAATGGCGGCAATATTCTTTCAAAATAGAAGGTTAATGTCATGATTAGTGAGCGGAAAATGATTGCATTGCAATTGGTGATACTAATCATGCTTGGTTTTTTTGCCTACAATATTTCAGAGATAAATTCCTTAGAAGATGATGACAATGGAAGTATCAAAGTTATCGACTCCAATGGGGTAACTCACTATTTTGACTCCCCTCCAGAAAGTGTTGCTATTACCAACACCTATGCAGCAACAGTAATGAGGATGCTAGAAATAAATTTTTCAGTAGTAACTGGGATGTCAGGTGATTTTCAAGATTCACCATTATGGCCTGAACTACAAGGCAAAGATATTATTCAGAATTCAGCTCATTCAGAGATTGATTACGAAGCACTATTTGATACCCAACCTGAAGTTTACATCGTATTTGCTACCAATGGAATGGTCGATACAGATGCAATTAGAGATAAATTAGAACCAGTTGGGATTAGAGTTTTGGCGCTTGATTTCTACAAATATGATTCTTTGAGAGACGAAATGTCTGTACTTGCTAGTTTATTCGATAAACAACAACAACTTTCTACTATTTTGGCTGAATTTGACGAGATAGAACAGATGGTACAACAAAAAATTAGTAATCTGACAATAGAACAGAGACCTAATGTAATTATGGAACACCACGCTTCACTGACAAGAGATCCAGTTGTATTGACTGGAACCTCACAATGGAACGACATAATTTCAATGGCTGGAGGCATTAATGTGTTTGAGGATGAGCCGGGACACACAACTCATGTAGATATGGAGGCAATATTAGACGCTAATCCAGATTATTTGATGTTTGATGGAATTACTTTTGAAATCGGTTATGATTCCTATGACCCTGATGATAAGTGTCCAGCACATTTCGATTTTATCAAAACGAGGCCAGGATTTGATGAAATAACGGCGATACAAGAGAATAACATGTTAGTCATGGCAGGTGAATTTGCTGGTCCAATGATGATTCATGGATTGCCAACTCTTGCCAAGATATTGCACCCTAATCTATTCAAAGATATCGACACTGATACGTATTTAGATGATTATTTCTCAAAATACCACAATGCCGACAGAGTAGGGACCTTTGTTTGCCAACCCTAGGTGATTGATTGTGTGGGGTTTGGATGAAAATTACGAAACCCAAAGCGGAACACAACAGAATCTAGAAGAGTTAGTCGAGGAAAGAGATTCTAAGCATTATTTCTACCTCCTTTCAATTGTCGCGGTGACTCTAACTGCCGCAATTTTTGCTTTAGGAATTGGCTCATCAGAGTCGTTGGGATTTTGGAAAACAGCTAGAATATTTCTACAATTTGATGAGCCTACCGATATTCAGTCCGCTATTTTGCTAGAGATTCGCCTTCCAAGGATTTTAATGGCTATTTTTGCAGGAACAGCACTTGCTGTAGCAGGAGCATTAATGCAAGGAAGTCTAGGGAATCCATTGGTCTCTCCCCTTACCCTTGGAGTCGCCTCAGGTGCATCTCTGGGTGCTGCATTAGCGATTATTCTTGGATTTTCAGTAATTGGTGATGGCGACTCATTTTTTGCCAACATTATTCCTAACACAATTCTCGTGGTGAACACGTTTGTATTTTCGCTAATCGTAGTGTTCATAATACTCAAATTAGGCCAAGTAAGAGGGGTATCAGCAGAATCATACATTTTAGTCGGAATTGCCATAACCTTCATTGCAGGTGCGATAGTCTCAACATTGACTTATTTTGCAACAGATCAACAACTTGCCCAATTAACACACTGGTCATTTGGTAGTGTTTCAAGACCTAATCTAGCAACAGCGCTGTGGGTTGGAGTTGTTCTTGGTGCCATATTTCCGAGATTAATGAAGTATTCTTGGGACCTGAATACATTAGCACTAGGAGGAGATGATTTTGCTATTTCAACTGGAGTAGACCCTGCAGCAGTGAGAAAAAATATATTGATAATTTCAGCATTAATAACTTCTCTCATAATTGCGTTTACTGGATTAATTGGTTTTGTCGGCTTAGCTGCACCTCATATTGGCCGGTTGGTAATTGGCAATGATTATCGTAAATTGATACCTTGTTCAGCATTAATAGGTGCTTTATTAGTACTTATCGCTGATACAATTGGCAGGACAATTGTGGCACCAATAGTGATTCCAGTAGGAGTAATGCTTTCGATACTTGGGGGCCCGTTCTTCCTTTATCTTTTGTTGGCAAGAAGGAGTGAGAGATATGGGTGAGGCTCTAGAAAATATCCTTGAGGTAAAGGATTTAAGTTTTGCATATAAGGACAAAAAAATCCTTGATAACTTATCCTTTTCAGTACAACCAAATCAATTTGTTGCAGTTTTAGGTATTAACGGAGCCGGTAAATCAACTCTGATAAAATGTCTAAATAAAATAATAAACTTTGATTCCGGTTCTGTAAAAGTTTGCAACAAACCTCTATCAGATACTTCAATTGTAGAGTTATCTAAAATGGTTTCATACGTTCCACAAAGTGTTTCTACTGGCTTTTCAATGGATGTTTATGACGTTATATTATTGGGCAGAAGGCCTTACATTGGCTGGAGAATAGGTAAAAACGACAGAGATATTGTTCAAAGTGTCATAACTCGGCTTGGCCTTGATGATTTCATTTTTCGCAAATTCCATACTCTTTCTGGTGGTGAGCAGCAACGGGTTATTATCGCTAAAGCAATAGTTCAAGACCCAACTCTATACTTATTTGATGAACCCACTAGTAATTTAGATTTGAGTAGTCAGTTTGAGATATTATATGAAATTAAAAATTTAGTATTAAACAGAGAAAAGAAATGTAGCGCTTTAGTGGCAATGCACGATATTAATTTAGCAGCCAAATTTGCTGATAAAATCATGATAATCGATGATAATTCAATTTATTGTTATGAGACACCCTACAATGCCTTAAATCGGGAGACAATCTCGCAAGTATATGGGGTGGATAGTGATGTGTTATATCCGGACGATCCCAAAATTCCACAGATAAATGTGCTTAAACCAAACAGGAAGGATAACAAATGAGTGATAAGAAAATATTGATACTTTACGGAACTGAAACAGGTAACTCTGAATTGCTGGCAATGGATGCAGAAAATCTTGCTAAAGAATTAGATTTCGAGGTTACTGTAAATGGTATGGATGAAATTACTTTGTCAGATATGCAAGATGCTGGTAATGTGCTTATTGTCTGTAGTACTTGGGGAGATGGTGAACAACCAGACAATGCAATTGATTTATACGAATCTTTGGAAGGTTCTGATGACGGGAGCATGTCAGGAGTAGGTTTTGCAGTTCTTGCCTTGGGAGACACAGCTTTTGATTTATTCTGCGAAGCAGGTATTCAATGGGATAACACTCTAGAAAATAAAGGTGGAAATCGCCTGAATGAGCGAATAGACTGTGACGTTGATTACGAGGATGAAGCAGAAGAATGGCTAGAGGAAACAATTGGTATTTTCAACAAAAAATGGGAGTGATTTTTTGGCCGATGACATCGATATGGCAGAGCGGAATTCACGAGAAAAATCCAATCCACCTTCCGATGTAATTCAGTGGCTAGTAGAAACTGGACATGGCGTATTATCGACAATTTCATCAAATAAAGGAACCGAAGACTACCCAATCTCGTCGGTAGTCCCCTTTGCTATAACTCCTGAAGGAAAACCGTACATACTCATTGCGGGAATAGCAGCACACACAAAGAATCTAAGGCAAAATAACAAGTCTACATTATTCATCTCCCACCCAAATCCTGAAGGAGATCCACAGTCTTTTTGGCGGGCATCTATTATTGGCAACTTCAAGGAAGTCAAAACTATTGCCTCATCAAGTGATAAGTCGGAGGTTGCATCAGGAAAAACAATCATTGTAACCGAAGAAGAAGAAGAAATGATGTTGATTAGATACCGTGCACAAGTTCCAAATGCTGATGCTTATCTAAAAACACATAACTTTTCATTTTGGTTAATGGATCACATAATAAAAATAAGGTACATCGCTGGTTTTGGTAGAATCTGTTGGATTGAAGGTGATGAATATTTGTCAAATGAGATTCATCCGACATTTCAGTCTAGTAAACTGGAATCAATTGAACATATGAACGATGATCACGTAGATGCCATGATAGATATCTATGATGGCTATCATGGTAAGACCTCTAGCAGTGTCATAATGACCGACCTTGATTCAAGAGGAGTGTTCTTACAATGCCAAGATTCAATCCATTCATTTTATGTTCCATTTGGCAAGACAATTGCTGAGGATGAACTTAGAGTGGCTATAATTAAACTAGTAAAGCAGGCTAGAGAACAAATAAAAGCCCGCTGAGATATATTCTTAACTACTAAACTATAGGACAGGATATTACTATTGGTGGGGTTGTAGGATGGCTAAACCAATTGTCAGAATTAAGAATTTATGTGTGGGTTATAATAGTCCTCTAGTTAGCGGATTTAACCTTGAAATAAAACCAGGTGAAATAGTCGCAATAGTCGGGATATCTGGTCTGGGAAAAACAACGCTATTGCGCACAATTGCTGGATTGATTCCAAAATTATCTGGCAAAATAATTGGTAATGTTAGAAGGCGTGGAGGGATTGGTTACATCCCACAAAGACTGGGACTAGTTCGTCATGCAAGCGTGTATCACAATGTCGAGTTAGGTGCAAGATGCGGTATCAAAGTCAATGACGAATCAGGCAATATTCTCAATTGGTCAAGCCGTAAATCTGTCTTAATCCATGAAACGGTCAAATTAGTCGGCCTTACTGAAAAAATAAACGAGCCAATTAGGCGGTTGTCAGGCGGTCAACAACGTCGAGTTGCAACCGCTCGTACCATCGCTCAATCTCCAGAACTAATCTTAGCAGATGAATTTCTAAGTGAGTTAGATAAGGAGAACGCAGACTCTATTATCAGACTAATGAGGGATTATGTCAAAAACAATAATACCGCAATGCTACTAGTGGAACATCATCTTGATAGGGCTAATCAAATAGCTGATCGAATAGTTGACTTAGGTGACTTTGAAGTTAGTCTAAATGAAGAGGAGTGAGCCTTATGTCAACAAAAATCAACAAGGTTTCTGTCATCTCTTTTAGCTTAGTTATTTTGGCTTTTATTATTCTAAATAACCTTGTCAGAGGCGATTGGGGAGATTTAACTGGTGGTTTTAGTAATTTAGTAAAGTTCTGGAATACTGAACTTTGGCCTCCTGAATGGGCGCTTATTTTTGAGGCACAGTCCGAGCCGCCCAAATGCAACGTTGAAATTGAATTTTTTTGCTCAAAAGCATATACTGGAATGCTTGAAACCTTGAAAATGGCCTTTGTCGCAACTATTTTTGGATTTATTGGGGCAATTGCTCTTTCGTCATTTGCGGCAAAGAATTTGGTACCTAAGTCCGTTTTAGTGCCAACAAGGTTGATACTATCTTTCACTAGATGTCTACCAAGTATAATTTGGGCAATTGTATTTGTTATTGTCGTTGGAATTGGCCCTCTAGCCGGTGTCTTAGCAATGACACTCTACACTATCGGCTATCTTGGAAAATTTCAGTATGAGGAAATAGAGGGGATTAACCGGGAGCCGTTAGAGGCTGCAAGGGCAATGGGCCTGAGTCACAGTGAAATTGTATCCAAGGTGGTAATTCCAGAATCTAGCAATACTTTCTTGAGTCAAATATTGTTCATGTTTGAGTACAATGTTAGGCACGGTACTGTTCTAGGTTTAGTCGGTGCTGGTGGAATTGGTCTTCATATAGACCGAGCAATGGAATTAGACTTGTACAATCATGTTATGACCTACCTGATCGTCATCTTCGTAGTAATCGTGATAATTGATTTCTTGTCACTATTTATTAGGTCATTTGTCACAGATGAATCAGAATTAGGTGAATCTTCTATATTCACAGTTTTACTACCGGCTAGTTTAGCGCAAAAGTTCCATCATAGAGATAAGAACAGTAAGCGATAATCAAGCATCTGAAAGTGAGTATATTGCACCGGCCCAACTGAATATCAATAATTCGTCATTAATTCCCTGGCCAAAGCCAGTAATGTATGTCCCAACAGCGGTAACGAAATTAGCTTCCCAGTTGCCATTGTTCTGGGAAATTTTCCATATTGCCCCTGTACAAAAATCACCATAAACATAGCCGCCTTGAAGAGAATTTGGTCCCCAATCCATCCAAAAACCACCAGTAATAGAGCAGTTTCCGCCAGTATGTGCATACTCGACAATTGGGTCTGTAAGATTACTATCATCAGGAGTAGTTGCTGCACTTGTACAATCATCAGATGGGTCATAATTGTGCATTCCTTCTCTCTGGGACCAGCCAAAGTTAGTCTGGTCGAAAATCGGCACTAGATTTATTTCTTCATAGCAATATTGTCCAACATCAGCAATCCATAACTGTCCACTATTATCAATGTCAAATTTCCACGGATTTCTAAGTCCGTAATGTAATACATAATCGGTATCATTACCATACAGGTCAAGTACAGGTTGAACAGTTTTATTGTGGTAAGTGAAATATTGAATTGTACCTAATGGAGTGTGAATATTTTGTCCATTTTCTCCTGGGTCTCCTGAGCCACCACCATCGCCAATAGACCACAGATACGTTCCATCACCAAGGGATAGTAAGTTACCCCCGTTGTGATTCCGGTTTTCTTTACTAATTCTCCTCATCTCGACTATCGACTCAAGGTCTATTTTGCCATCAACAATATCAGCTGCTGCAACGACTATGCCTGAAAGATCTGCCGGGCCGTCACAATCAACATTATCAGTATATGAAAGGATGATTTCGCCACTGTTATTGAAATCATGAGTAAAAGAGAAACCTAACAATCCTTGTTCATTGTGGCACCTAGAAATCTGTTGGCTTAAATTACCAATTTCAGCGGTGAATTCTCCGTTCCATGAGGTAATTTTACCGTCTAACTCAGCGATCCAAACTGAGCCATCAGAGGGGTGTAACAGGGTCTTTACCACGGTAGAGTCGACTTCAGTGTAAAGATTACATTGGTACGCTACAGAATCCGGCTGACATTCAATTTCAACATTTTCAGGCCATTGAAATCTAGGCTCTTCATCCTCACCAAAGCAACCCGACAGGGATATTAGACTCATCATTAAAATTGCCAATATTGCATTAGTCTTCCTCATGTTTCTCACTCGTAGATATTCCTCCACCGATTAAATGTAGAGATAAATACACACCAATAACAAGCAATGTCCTTTATTATCATATTAATTAAGACTAATTTGAATCTTCCGCATCGGTTTCTATATTTTGATTCTTATTATTTCTTACGAATATGGCCCCAGTGACCAGTGCGATAGCAACTACTGCAACTCCGCCGTAAACAATAAGATCAGAACCACCATCATCGGATGAGGTTTTATTGACTTTATCATTTAGATAGGCAGCAATACCTGGGACATCTTCGATAGCATCTCCATAGTCTCCGATATGATCTTCTGTATTGGTAATGGTGATTCCAGGCGTTCCAAGAACATCATCCAATATTTCTAAGTCATCATCATTACCGTTCATTACTTCAAATGCTGCACGTAGTGAGTCGACTTCGGGTTGAGTAAAGTATTCCGGATTATACATTATTGGATGGCTCGGCGCTCTTCCAAAACTGTTAATTTCACCTGTAGTTTCGTTATACCCACCAAGTGGATAGAAATCTTCTGTACTTGTGAAGTCTCCTGTGAAGCACCAGGAACTTGGGTCTTCACCACAGTAATCAGGTACTGTTGGGTCCTTGGCAAACGAAATATAATCTGTAGCATCACCTAAACTATGTTCTGCTAAGCATCTAAGTGAGCCGCCATAGCCGCGATACAACGTGCCGCTATCTGGGATACTAGAGTCTTCTGAGAAGTGGTTTCTTACTGTTGAGTAGAGTGAATCCATCACATTAGGGTCTCCAACAATGTCAACATAACCTTCTGAAATCATCCATCCAATTGGCAGTAACATTCCTGAACTTCCAAGCGGAGATGTGTGGCAGGAAATTTTCCCTGCCATGAGCGCGTAGGGGTCTTCGCCAGCCTTGTCAGCAATTGCCATGTCTGAGTCCTTGTGTACCCATGCAACTGCATTGTAGTATGGTCTTCCATCACCCTTTTGTTCGGCAGCGGCTATTTCAAATCCTCTTGTTTCGGCACTTAACCAAGCAGCTCCACCATCAAGGAATCCTATGTCAGCCTTGCCATATTCAAGGGCAGCAATCGTTGCAGCAGGCCCAGAAACAGTGTAAATTTCAACCTCTACATCCATTATCTCTTCAAGCCGATCTGCAAGTTTTTGCGGATTCTCATCAGAATTTCGATATTCTTCTTTGGTTTCAAAAGCGATGGTCAAACAATTATCTTCGTCTTCACATTTGTCAAACTCTACGGGGTCAAATATACATCCTGGGATGCTAGCAATCAGCATAATTAATATAGCAAAAATAGAAATCTTGGGTCCCCTCAAATAATCACCTTGAGGTTGCCCTAAAACTGCTTGTTAATATAATTTAGGACATCCTAAACTTTCACTTAATAATCACTCGGCAGCGATGTGAACTGAGCCTTCTTTGTAAAATACTTGAATGCGTTCAGGGACTTTTCTTGTTAAAGCGGCTACTGCTTCGTAGATTTCGTCCTTCTTGACTTTGAACGCCTTTGCTGCGCTTGCAGTAGACCATGGCATAGAATCGAAATCAGACTGTCTAATCCACTCAAAGAGTCTCGCTTCAAGTTCGGTCAAATCATCCGCCATGATACTCTGATGGTGATGATATACAAAACAACACCGACTCAAAAATCGGTCAATTTAGACCAACTATTCTTCGACAGCATTCTTCTGCATCGATCTGACCATCAAGTAAAGTATTGATTGCT
>DUJK01000169.1:3746-4150 GCA_013329925.1 Candidatus Poseidoniaceae archaeon | reverse complement strand
GCTGGATGCCTTGGGATTGCGGGGTGGAGGAGATCGTGGATTATTCATTGTTGGTGACATTCGTCCACCGAGGACGTGCCCACTATGGGTGTTCTATTGTTCAGTGTTGAGCAATTGTTGTACAAGTTCTTCTGTTATACCAAAGAAGTTGTTTTCTGAACAACGAATCAGTAATTCCCTCCAACCTGAATGATTCTTTAGTGCAATACCTGTTAATTCCTTTCCATTTTCTAAATCCCCTCTATTAGCTAAGCTAATACCGGTCCAAAAAGCGATTTCAGGATATTCATTTGCTTGTGATTTATCTAATTCCAATTCATATCCGTTTTTTGTAAAGTCAGTATAAATTGAATTTACTTTTAGTAATCTTTCAATTTCCTTTAGAGGTTCAGAGTGGTCATCGA
>DUJK01000169.1:717-3400 GCA_013329925.1 Candidatus Poseidoniaceae archaeon | reverse complement strand
TATTCCTTCCCACTCTTTATCCATGGTTTTGGAATCTACAACGAGAATACGCCCAGATTGCATACCCCGTATGTCACCACCAGCATCTTGTCCTGCAAATAACGCTGTAAGCAGTCTATCTGCTAAATCTCCCTTGGAATTTTCAAACGCATCAGCCATTTCTTGAGGCACTGTATCGTTCCACATCAGGTTCGCTTGGCAGGAGAAACCTTCGCCCATAACATGGCCCGCAGCCGGTATAGTAACTGAGCCTGTGTGTGCAGCCACTCTTCCCATAGAGTCTAACATAGCAACTTGACGAATCTCTGAGTCTGGATCCAGCGCCAATCGTTCCGAAAGCGCCTCGGATGCTGATTTTCCTTCTGCCATTAATTTCAAACCTAATGGTCCATGATCAATTAATGCCATTGCTTGGGTTACTACCGCACCTACTCCCGCATTAGCCCAGCATGCATTACCAGCCGCGTAGAAATGGGATTGTATACCAACACCGTATTGACCGGTCTCAGAGCATTTTGCAATTATTGAATAGGTCATCTATTTCCCCTACAAAGAATTAGAATCCAATCCACCCATCTGACAGACAATGGCAAAATGCTCCGCAGAAACTGGTTGAACAGAAAGGCGTTGCCCACGTTGTAACAAAGGCATACCCTCTAGACTTGGATTGGCCCTAAGTTCGGGAAGTCCTACTGACTCAATCTCCTTTATCGCTTCAATATCGACCATTATCCATCTAGGATTTTCTGGCGTAGCTTTTTCATCAAAATACTTGGATTTCGGATCTTGTGCTGTAAAATCCGGATACCCTTCTTTACACACCTTTGCTACTCCTGCAACATGTGGTGGTTTGCAATTTGAATGATAGAACAAAACCCAATCTCCGTTTTTCATATCATCTCTCATTATATTTCGAGCCTGATAATTTCTAACCCCATCCCAATGAGTGGTCTTATCTTCAACCAATTGTGACCAGGGGTAGACATCAAGTTCACTTTTCATTAACCAATAATTCACCATAACCTCACCATACGTCTTGACTATCCATTACTAGGGTAGCGTCCATTATATCCCCTTGTTCCCTTGTTAGAGTTCTTCTAAGACCTGCTGCCTTTGCCATCGTACCGGATCCTCCTGTTAAGGAGATATTTGCTTTCACTAGAAGGGAATAAATCGCTGGTAAGAGAATTAGCGCTGAAATTGCGGCTAGAATTAGCAAAATTATGATCACATCAATGAATGGCGCAATAGCTGGAATTGGGATATAATAAGCACAAAACATTCCTGCAATTGTTACCGTCACCGCTTCAGTAAGACTCATTCCTGTACTCGCACATGCAATACGAATTGCGTCTATGGAACCCCCTAATTCTTTTACACGATTAGCAATATGTATGGAGAAATCCACTCCAACACCAACAAGAATAGAACCAATCATAACAGTAACTAGGGATAAACTGACACTACCTTGGTCCATTACTAGCCATTGCATGAATACTGTAAATGCCACTGGAATAGTAGTTAGAATCGCATATCGTATATCTCTGAATACCAATCCAAGTGTGAAAACAGTAAACAGCAGGGCGAAAAGTAATGACGTCCATTGAGAACCTACTACCAAGTTGTTAACTTCTATAGTGACTGATGCTACACCAATCAGTTTGGAAGAAGTTACACCAACTCCGCCTGTGTCTTGTTGAGCATAATTATCTATTTGCGAGACTGCATTTTCGGTGCTCTTAACATCCATAAACGGCATATCAATGTAAATCAGACTCTGTTTGTAATCTTCAGAAATGAATAAGTTTCTCATTTCTAATGTAAGACTATTGTAGAATACATTGATGAGAAAGTTTTGTGATTCCGTTCCTCCCGATGGTTGCTGATCTAAAGCTGCTAGACTCCACCAAAATGAACCATTGCCTGAAACTTCGCGGTCGAATATAATGGCGGATAATTCTTTGATTTGATCGGGTACAAACTCGTTATCTTGTATTGGTTCATTAATGGGGTCTCCATCTAAATCGACACCAACAGCTATCGCCTTCATTAGGAAAACGATAGATACTGCTGTGGTTTGATTTACTTGATTGCATTTGCCTTCCAGTTCCTCTATTCCAACTAATTTTGAATAAGGGTCATTGCCGTCAAAGTTGGTATTGAATATTTCAGGTGAGGCTGATACATCTGCATCAATCAATAAAAATCCGGGCTGACCAGCCTCAAACTCAGTAGAATATGTTTTCATTTTATCAACAGCACCAACTCCTTCAGGAGCCATCTCGAGTAAATCGACGTTTTCTTCAACATTAGGTCTACTGTATCCTGCAGAGATTAACATAGCAACTAGGAATAAGCTCAGGGTTAGTTTAGTCCAGTTAATAGGGACGCTAACGGCAGCAACGAAGGCTTTGGGAGGAGGGTGTGAGGGTTTCTTTAGATCTAACATCATGGTCAAGTTGGGCACCATTATCATTGTCATTACATAAACAACAACAATCCCCATGGCCAACGAATAACCAACAGTTTGTATGGGTTTCATAGGGGTTAGTGCTAATGATATGAATCCAATAATTGTCGTTATTGCAGAAAGTAAAACTGCTCTTCCTGTCGAATCCAATGCTTCAGCCATCTTCTCTCTTGGCGTACCTTTGCATTCTGCGTAGCGATTGGTTATGTGAAG
>DUJK01000169.1:0-336 GCA_013329925.1 Candidatus Poseidoniaceae archaeon | reverse complement strand
TAATTTGTCCACCCGATAATCCCCATAGTGATGAAAACTGAACAAAGTGTTGGGAGGCCAGAAATAGCTAACACCTTAATTCCTTGAACAAATCTTATTCTTCCTGTTTGCAATAAATCACAGTGGAATAGGAACAAACCGACAGCCACGAAGACTACTCCTATGGGAAAAACATCCCAGAATAAGTTGAATGATTCCTCTGTAACTGCATTTGTGATTGGAACAGGTCCTGTAAGAGTCATGGATAATCCTCTTTGGTCCCAATCATTTGCTTCGCTGAGCCCGATAATTTCCATTTGGGTTCCCTCTATGAATTCCGAAATCGTAATTTCCTCG
>DUJK01000022.1:1104-2564 GCA_013329925.1 Candidatus Poseidoniaceae archaeon | reverse complement strand
TGAACCAATTGATAAGAAGCGATTGGTATGTCGAATTGTATTCTTGACAAAGAGTATGTCTTAGCACTGTGGAAACAAGCCATTGCTGCGCCCAAAGCACCCCATGAAATTCCATATCTAGCATTATTCAAGCAAGAAAATGGACCTCTTAATCCCTTGACCCCTGGGAGGATACGGTCTTTTGGTATCTTACAATCTTGAAATACTAATTCGCTGGTAACTGAAGCTTTCAAGGAATGCTTTCCTTTCATTTCAGGGGCGCTAAAACCTTCATCACCTTTCTCGACGATAAAGCCCTTAATTACCCCATCTAATTTTGCCCAAACTACAGCAACATCGGCAATTGTACCGTTGGTAATCCACATTTTTGCACCATTCAATAGATAGTGGTCACCCATATCTTCCGCCTTAGTAATCATGTCTCCGGGATTAGAACCATAATCAGGTTCGGTAAGACCAAAGCAACCGACTATTTCTCCGGAGGCCATTTTTGGTAAGTAGTGATTTTTTTGTTCTTCACTACCGAAATCCCATATCGGGTACATAGCAAGGGAACCTTGTACTGAGGCAAATGAGCGCAGACCTGAGTCGCCACGTTCCAGTTCCTGACAGATTAGACCGTATGCAACATATGACAATCCTGGGCAGCCGTATCCTTTCAAAGGTGCACCTAATACACCCATTTCTCCAAGCGCTACTCGCCACTCATCAAGAAATATGCCTTTTTCACAGGCATGCTCGATTTTAGGAATTACTTCCTCATCAACCCAAGCTCTTACCATGTCCCGAATCATTATCTCTTCTTCAGTGAGTAAACTCTCTATGTCGTAAAAATCGAGACCTTCGAATGGTTCCATATGCTCTCCTCGTCTTGACCCTGCCACAGGCGCTTTTAGAACCTAACTATTTTTCTGTGATTTCTTACGGCGGCTATTTCGTCTAAAATTGAGATATTTCTTTTGTAAAAACGGACTGTTCATGTAAATTAAACCAAGGATTACACCAGGAACTGAAACGGATACTGCGACCAAAATTATTGTTGTTAACATCGTATTGTCAATTTCGATAAGTTTTGGTTCAAATGAAATTATATTGCCGCTAGTTGTCATGATATATCCGTCATTAAATCCTGTTTCCCACACATAGGCAATTTGGCGTCCAGCAATAACAGAATCCCACTCCAGCATTTGTTCAGATGATATTTGCACCTTTGCAATATTTTCCAAAGCATCATATCTGACTGTTGCGAGTGGAGCAACATGAATTAATGAACTACTAGCATAACCAGGAGATGTCGAAATGAAATCGCCATTAAGACTTGGATATTGCACCATTTCACCTGTATCGGAGTTAGAATGATCAATTGTATTTAGTAAAATTGGCATCAATCTTAACCCGCTACCATATGCTATGCATTCTTTTAACTGAGAATCTGGACAATCTACATCAATCCAAGTATC
>DUJK01000022.1:0-723 GCA_013329925.1 Candidatus Poseidoniaceae archaeon | reverse complement strand
CCATCTGACAGGGTTGAAACAACACATATATCGTAACTCTTGTGACATGATATACCGGTTATTTCAGAATTAACACTGTCAACAAGCATGAATCCAGTTCCTTCTGAAAAGCGCCACAAAGAACCATCTTCTGAACCAAAATACGAGTAATCTCCGGCACTACGCCAATCAACTGAGGTCATATTTCTACCTAGAATTGCCCCTGTCCCATTGACAACAGTAATTCCATGGTCGATTTTTTCGTACCTCATTGCGGTACCTAAATCACCAGCAATAAGCGCTGCTTCACCTCTAGGGTGCCAAGCAATATCATTGAAGTTATTTTCCCTGCCGCTATTTAGTTCAATATCTAAAGATCTGTCTCCAGCATTTTTTGCCGAGATCAAATGAGCAAAACCATCTAGCCCAACAATCAGTACGGTCTCACCATTTGGCGAGGTTTCTGCACCTGTGATACCTGCATCGCTATTGGTTAATGATGATTCTAACTTCAAATCCACATTATCATTTTCGGCAAGTATTGTTGGCATTAGTAGAATTAAAAGCATAGATATGCACATTATGCTCCTAACTCGCATGTTATATTCCACAAACTGCTTAATCAAAATATTTCGCTTTCAGGAATTTCAACGGTGAGCCTTATGTTCAATGGTGTTTTGCCTTGCAACATGGAGAAATTTTCTGTTAAGCGTGGATTAATTAAACAAATGGGTGGAAATGCAG
>DUJK01000076.1 GCA_013329925.1 Candidatus Poseidoniaceae archaeon | reverse complement strand
ACTGCTTTCTTCTTTCGGTCAGTTCCTTGGTCGCCCAAGTGAGGTAGTAATTCTCTGTCAAGTAATTGATCTACTCTCGCTTCACGGTAATCCTTTTGCTGACCAGCAGCAAATTTCTTTTGTAACCATTCATGAGCCTCTAGCATATTTTGAACTGCATACTCTTCGTTGTCATTGACTTCATTGATGTTAGCAACAATATACTTGAAAGTCTCTGTTGGCCCTGCGATTGCGGTGAAAATTTCTTGGTCATTATCAATTCCAAGGGCTCTCATCAGCAGAACAACAGGAATTGGCGTAGTACCGGCTGTGCTAATCTTTACCATCAGCATTCCATCTCTTCGCTTCTCGACAGTAAGTGGTTTTCTCATACCATCCTTTTGGGAGAATATTTTGGCAACTTCAGTTCTTTTAGCATATCTTTTGTTAATTTCAACAGTTACTCTGTTCGGTGCTAAATCTTCTGTTGAGATAAGTACTCTTTCGGTACCGTTGATGATGAAGTAGCCACCAGGGTCTAGTGGGTCTTCACCTTTCTTTTTCAACAAATCTTTCCAAGAATCTGAATCCTCAGCAGAGGTAGTTGGGTACAGCTGTCGGTCGCCAGCAATGTGAACTGGATGTAAGTTACATCTTTTCGAGCGGACCATAATCGGCATGCTTCCAACTTGCACACCTTCTTCTTTTGGAGATGGCACACCGTTTCTTACAATCTGGAAGTCAATGGTTACTGGAGACATGTAAGTTAGTTTCCTTAATCGACATTCCATTGGAGTAGACGGGTGTTCAGAACCGTTTGCTTCTCTAATTGTCGGTTCTCCCAGCTGTATGTTCTTCATACGAATTACAATGTCCTGGTCAACTACGTCGAGTTTGATAAAACCACCGTCATCATCATCAACTTCTCCGTCGATTCCAACTCTAATATTGCGAATTATCTTCTCCATTCGTGAAATCATATTATCCCCTGCAGGGATACAGTCATCATATGATGCAATTTGATGATTAACTAGGCTTCTTTCTCTAAAAAATGATTGAATTATTTCCTGCATTATTATCCCTCAGTTACCCTCTACTATCAGCCTGTAAGCGACCGTCTTTCCTGCAGATGGCGAACGTCGGATAACCTTCACCACTCTGTCAGCAATCCATCCTGCTGCAAGTGGCTTATGTTCGGGGTCTGCCGCCAACTTTGCGTTATCGATAGCTTCTGCTTCCTCCTTCAATACTTGAACAACAGGGTCTGTAATCAAAATCTTAGGGAGTAATTCTTTTGCGAGTCTATCCTCACCAGTTTCGTCGTCAGTTTCGACCATCTTCCAAGGATCTAATTCCGCCTTTTCAATTTCGTACTGCTCTTCTTCGGTGATGTTTGCATCACCAACCAGTTCTTGATGAGGTACAAGTTCGTGGTTTAGCGCATTGAATCTTAAGGTTATTTCAGGTCTGTCGAATTCATCTATTGCACGTGAACGAATAGTGATTTTCTTACTCTTTTTCTGAGCACGACGTCTAGAGCCTTGTTCGGCGATAACCGCCATAACGTTGGTGAAAGATTCAGAATCCTTGGAAATTCCAAGGATAGAGGCAATCTCATCGTGTGAGAGAGATTTTATGTCGGTCATGTTTCTGTCCGTCGCCAATTTGTGGGCGAATTCTTCAGATACTCCGAGTTCCATTAATCGCTTTTTTGTTGCGCTTTTTACTACCATTCCAGACCCCTCAAAATGCCCGCAACAGGCTCGACCGATAGCGAGTCAGGCGGGCCTGACGGGGTTCGAACCCGCGACCGTCCGGTTAAAAGCCGGATGCTCTACCTGACTGAGCTACAGGCCCAACGTAGCAACTTGGGCTTTCCTGCCGACTTGCCTAGTGTTCATATAACTTACGGCCAGTTAAGCGTTAACGAGTACGTAAAAAACAAGCCCTTTTTCCCAAATTTACATCCTTTTTTACTTGAAATAATCCAATCTAGGCAATTAATAAATGCTGAGTTGAAAACCTGCCTTTGATGAGCGGAGTAGGTTTTGATGATAACTCCATTTCTCGCGAGATAGAATTAATTGCTAAAGAACCAAAATTTATTTCATGGAAATCGCCTAGTGGGGAGAGTTTTCAACTAAATTTACCTCATACTGTTTATCCACCACGAGAAGATACTAATTTACTTGCCTCTAGATTGATTAAACTTGGTTCCGGCAAGGGCAGAAAATGTTTGGAAATCGGCACAGGCAGTGGCATATTATCACTATTATGTCGGCGCCAAGGATGGCGAGTTGAGGCTTGTGACATAAATCCGATTGCAGTTGCTTCAGCACGAGAATTATTCAAACAAAATTACGCAGAAGATATTCAAGTTTCAGAAGGAGGGCCTGGGCCCAAAGAGGATGGTAAAATTAAACAATGGGCCAAACAAGAAAATTATGATTTGATTTTCTGGAATCTACCTTACCTAAAAATCACTAAAGATGCCAAATTACTTGGCCCCCTCGAGGACGCAGCATTAATAGAAACCGAAGGCAGAGATTTGTTTCAACTAATAGTAACAAAAATAGATCAAAATAAATTATTGTCTAATGATGGTATCGGGTTATTTCTAGTCGGTGAATCAAAATCAACTGAAAATTTAGTAAGCATCGCTGCCAAATCCGGTTTTGCCTGCCGAATAACAGACACTGACTCCTTTGATGATGGTGAACAAATCAAAATTGTTGCCGTATGGCGGCCGTTTGCTAAAGCCAAAAAAATCCACCAAACCACCGTGACTTCTACGAGTACTGAACTACTATCATCAAGTTGGCCGATTGGTAGTTCACTGTCCAGCGATTATCAGACCAATGGCCATGGAAGGAGAGGAAGACGTTGGGATAATGCTAGTGAAGTACTTGCTTGCTCTTGGAAAATTGGAACCTCTTTTGAGATTTCTCCCAATATTTTACAATTAATCTGCGGCTTCATAGTAAAACAATCCTTACTACAATACAACCAATCGCCTCACACCATACAAATTATTCAAAAATGGCCTAATGATATACTACTCAAACAAGATGGCAAAATAGGCAAAGTGTGCGGCGTGTTGATTGAATCAATCTCGAAAGGTAATGTCAGCGAAACTGTGATTGGCATCGGCATAAACCTATCAACATCAGAAGAGATGCCAGTTTATGAAATGCCAGCAAGTTTCGCAGACTCATTGGATAAAGAAATCAGCAGACAGATTATACAAACGGAAATTGATTGTCGTTTAGCTGGATTATTTGAGGACATCACAAATATCCCAAAGACAAATTTCTTAGCTATAACAAACCTTGCAAGTAAATCTATAATTGATGGGTTTACAACCCCCAGGGAGTTACTCTATAGAAATAAAAAAGTGTCTTTTCACTCAGTAAAGTCAGATGGTTGTGTTATTGTCTGCGACGAAAATAATCAACAGATTATTTGCGATGAAGGCGAATCGTTAAAATGGAATTTTTAGTCTCAAATCTCCGCATCAACTGGTGCTGATTCTTGCTCAACACGTCTTTTTTGCAAGCCAAATAGCAAAATGGCGATTCCAATTGGATATATGATGAAATCTAGCATTAGAACCCTTTTGATATCGATTTCTGCTTCTGCTTCACCGTTATCTATGGTTATAGTGGCTTGATAAGAACCTGAATCCTTCGAATCGAAAGTGTATGAGAATTGCTCTCCTTTCATTAATTGATATGATTGTGTTTCTATTTCCTCTAAACCATTGTAGATAACAACATCACCACTGCAATCATCAGACGCAATCATATCATCATTATCCTTGATGCATTCAACGTCAAACATTACTTTATCGCCATCAAGAAGAGTAAGTGATTTACTATATTCAGGGTTTTCTTCATAATCAATAGAGGTTGTATCTACCCAGCCATGGATAATAAAACCAGCGCATAATACTCCGACGCCAACTAAAATTAAAACGTCACTGAATTTCATTGCATCAGCAGAACCCCCAGCGCCCATGAATCAACGTGAGCAACTAATGCAAATGAAACTTTCATTGTTTTTTCGTTAGATTAAGTCTATCTCTAACCAACCTTATCTTACCGCTGGTTGTTATACTTTGAATTCCGAAGTTTTCAATGGCTTTTTCACCTTCTATATTGGCACGCAATAATTTACTGTCTTGCAATTTTACTTCAATTATTGCAAGAGCAAATTCACCACCAGAGGACAATTCAAAATCCATCAATCTGATTGTTTTAGTGAGTTCAAACTCCTTAGATAGTAAATTCAAGTGCTCAGCAAGTTGATTGCGAGTCGAAAATTTATTGTTCAC
>DUJK01000048.1 GCA_013329925.1 Candidatus Poseidoniaceae archaeon | reverse complement strand
TAATCCAGCAAGGATTGATGATATCTATCAATCAATCACATGAATTATTCAAACATCGACTAATTCACAGATGTCGTACTTAGATTTTTTACCTTGCTCAACAATCCGAATGTATTTTTTCTTTCGCAGCCATTTGAACGCATCCTCGATGATTTGACTGGTGTCGCCTGAACAAAAATGTTCGAATGATGTACTTACATCTTCGTCGTAAATCAATTTTTTAGGGAATCTTCGTGAAGAATGATAACCATGTTCTTGAGAAATGAATTTGTGAAAAGGGCTATTGAGGAAATCAGTTATACAATCCCATAATACATCAGCAGCAGTCTCAATCATATCATCATACATGACCTCATCAATACTATGATCTATCTTCTCAATCATTTTTTTGCCCAAATCTATAGCACAGTTCATCAGCCTAGCAGCCATTTGATATTCATCATCATGAGGAAAGCAATTATGCTCAATTCGATATTGTATGTCTGCTTTACAACAATATTCATCATATGATAAATCACCGCTATATTGCGGCATAAAATTATCATAACATGCTTTCATAATCTTTGGATATAATTCCAGATTTTGTTGGTAAGAAGTATAATCAACATCAGGCTCCTCTAAATAATCTTCAATTTCTTTTATCAATTTACGGCCAACTTCTAAAACAACAACTGGTAAGTTGTGTGACATTTTTTCATCCAATAATGGAAATACGCCATGTTTTATTCGATACTCTACATCAACTTTACAGGAAAAATCATCATAACTCATCTCAGCGATATAATATTTAGAAAAGTCTTCATATTGTTTTTCTAAAATTATTTTATACAACTCTTGGCCCGCATTTACCCCTTCAAAACTCATAGATTGGTTCACTCGTTCAAGGTAGTCTAAGGTTATTTTGCAAATCTACTGGCAAATGGTGTAATTTTTGGCACGTTTTGAATTATTGAGTAATTAGTGATTCAAAGCCATACGGTAAATCTTGGTCGTCAATGAAAATCACATTGACTCCCAAACCAGTTTTGTGAAAAGCGATTAATTGCACCTCATGGATCATATGCCCACTAGGGGCCATGCCAATTACTGGCAATTGTGTCCCACCAAATAATCGTCGCTTAGTTTGCTGTTTATTCTCTAATGTAGCCTCTTTTCCAAGAATGCGTCTTTTGCCTTCAACATCATCAAACCAAGGTAGTGGTCCGGACGGCGAGAATCTTAAGCCTAAGATTAAGTCTATGCCAGAAGTTTCTTGCGATGCATCAGCGTCAGCACCGCTTGGTATTGCAGGAGCATTTGGGTGGGTATGCAACCAGTGAGTGAATCGTCCTGCCCTTGCCCCTCTAGACGGAGCAAAAATATCATCGGTCCAATCCTCAGGTAAATGGTGTACTGAGTATGAATCTCCGCGATTAACAATGTGTGCTTCACTTATCACAAAACCCTGGCCTTGAAATAATCCTTCGACTTGCTGCTCACTGACAAATAACTCTTCAGTATCCTTACTTGGCCGTCTATTGGCATCAATATCCAATCCCACCAAGATTTCATCAGGTAGTGCTTGTAATGCCCACCAAACCAAATCTTGGAATAGTTTTCCAGGCATATATACTTGAGCAGTATAAGAGTCTCTAGCTTCAAATGAATCATGATTGTATGAAGTCATGATTTCTTCAAGCCACTTCTCAACCATGCTATCGTGTAGGGCTAGAATGATTTTATTGATGAAAAGTATCCTTAATTGTGATGATTAAATTGATAATGGATGGGTTTGACTACTAAGCATGGCGAAGAAGAAGGGTCGTATGGGTAAGATTTTCGGTGCCATCGCCGGGAGTCCTTACGAACGTCTTCTCAAGCAAGTCGATAAATTGGTTGAGGCTAGTGTCAACGACCGGATGCTAGCCAAAAATTTGCAAAAATTGGTCAGTATCACTGCGGAAAACTACGATGAGGACAAAATCGACGAAGAAGAACATGACTTGATCATCGAAGCGATTGAGGAAGCAGACCCTGAAGGTAGAACATTTCCAAAAATGGATGAAGATGATGACCCTTTTTACATGGGTGATGCTCCTGATGCCCCAGTAATTAAGGGCAAAAAGCGCCAAAGTTTAGACGATTTAATGAAAGCCAAAGGCAATGAATTTACTGGCAGATTTGGCCGCGATGAGTTTGAGGATTACAAAAATAAAATGGCGCAAGAGTTCTTGAAAGAATCTGACGATGCTATCAGGAAAGGCGATCACGTCGCTAACATTGGTGCAGTAAATAGGGTGTTTGCCGATGCTGATGAAGAAATTTATCGAGTCAAACAAGAAATCACGGAAGAAACTGGTATGGTTGATCCAAGTGCCGAAGAAGAAGGTGATTATCCAGACGGTTATTCTGTTGATGAAGATGGCACTGAATGGTTTGAAGATGAAGACGGTTATTGGTGGTACAGAATGGAAGGCGATGAAGACTGGCAGCCATACGAAGAATGAGTTCTCGTTACTAATCTAATTCTCTTGAATTGAGTCTAATCACTCGTGGACAATACCACATCACTATAAGGAAAACTCCGATAACACAAATATGCGAAATCCCTTCTTTGCTCTTACTGAAAAGAGTGTTGACAAACCACGTACGGTTTTGGCTTGTTTGTTCGCAGTAGTAATTTTACTGTCCTCTGGGGCAATGCATCTGAAGTTTGACAACAGTGAGGATGGGTTTTTCCCCGATAATGAAACGGTATCGTTGCTTAATGACATTGAAGATGAATATCAGGCTTCAGTTGATTTTGTTCGAATTATCGGTGAAGTAGATCAAGGAGATTTGTTAGTCCAAGAAACATGGACTCAGTTGGCGTATATTGAAGCACAATTATTGCTGGATGAGAACTTTCAACCATACCACTATCCATTGTTTGGTACTCAACCAAATGCTGGAATGGCCAGTTCGGTTATCCAATGGCATACATTACAAGATTCATTCCACTCAGCAAGTTGGCTTAGTGAATTGTCCACTTCTATCGAGTTAGTAAGGCAATCTAATTCCTCTAGTTTAGGCTCCTCATTAGAGTTACTAAATACCGCCTCCTCAGCAATACCTGAATTTCAACCAGTTACTGCTGAACGGCTAATTGAGTGGGATTTTTCCAGTCCAGAATCTTGGTTGGCTAGAATTGATTCTAGTGACGACTTATCAAATCAACTAGACGGACTGATTGATCAATTATCGTCGTTGATGCTGGAGAATAAATCTCAACAAGAACTTGGATTAATTGCGGCCAATTCAGGACCAATTTTCGGACAATTAAATATGATGAAAGGTCTACAGGATATTGATTTTAGAGAATCAATAGTGTCTAATATTCCAGTCGATGATCGAAACGACCCGTGGAATATGTCTGGTCCAGTTATCACTACTTTGGTGATAAGCAACGACCCAGTGGTTCATGGAAAGGCTGCTACAGATTTTGATTCCACGCAAAATGACATCACAAAATGGTCTGAATCACTGGTCGAAAAACTTCAACAAGATATCGGTGATGATGAGATTAGAAGTTTTTCCTTTGCTCAATTTGGCGTTGGTTCAACTGAGACATTGGGTAAAGAGATTGGCATTCTTACCAGTTCAGCATTCTTTTTACTAGCCTTGATTCTTTGGTTTAATTTCCGCAGTAAGCGAGAGACCGCATATGTGATGGTTTTGACGATTTTCGCAATCGCAGCTACTTACGGTCTTTCAGGTTGGTTAGAATTCTTTGGAGTAAATATGGTTTTCAATGCGGCGATGAACTCAATCCCGGTGCTATTGTTGGCTATCGGAGTGGATTATGGTTTACACATAGTGTTGAGGATACGGGAGGAATTGAAGAATTCTCCAGAGGGTGCATCGGCTGAAACCATGAGAGACTTTTCTTTCGAAGCAAAAAAACTGGCAATCCGCCGAGGGACGGTTTTCACCTCAATCGCTTTATTGATTGCAATATTTACCGATGTAGTTGGATTCCTTTCATTTAGATTTTCAGCACTTACTTTCCTGCAAGTATTTGGGACAGTTATTGCGATTGGGCTATTCTTGATTTACCTGTTGAGTATTTCTGCACTGCCAGCATTAATGACTTTGATACCGCCCAAAAAGCTGCCACTAGACAAGGCAAGTAAAATCGAAATAGGGCCGGTAGCAAGTGGTTTGGGGCGCCTATCAAGGCAACCTGTAAAAGTTGGAGTCATTGCGGTATTACTACTTATTCCAATGTTTATTGGTTTCCAGCAATTAGAAGTTGGGTTTGAGCAAAGAGATCAATTTGACCAAAGTATACCAGTGGTTGCTGATTTCATCTTGATGTCGGATGAGTTCCAAAGTAGTCGCTCACCACTATACATTGTCTATGAAGGTGATATTTTGAGTGATGTCGGCTGGCAGTCATGGAATTTGACGATGTCCGCATTAACTGCTAGTCCCGACATAACGGGTGTGCCAAACGGCCTTTGGGATTTGATTCATGAGTCTAGACCTCAATATGCTGCGCTGGATGAAATTATGATTTCAATTGAAAGTGGTGAAAGTAATGGTTGGAGTGACCTTTCTGATTGGTTATTGACCAATGATACAGGCAGGCAATTATCTAGTGCATTATTACATTCAAACGGACAACAAACTCTGATCTCTTTCCAAGCCAATACTCTGGATTGGCAAGCTACTGTTGATCTAAATGATAGAATCGAGGAGTTATTGTCTCAAATTGAAGCAGAAATTCCAGATGACGGTACTTTGAAAGTTAGTGGTCGAAGCTTAATCAATGCTCAAACAACATCAGATGTCGCCGCATCATCAGTCCAATCAACGGCTATCGTCGCAATTGTCATCTTAGTCATGTTAGTTTCAATACATTCAGTGCGTCAAAAGAATCTAAGTCAAGGCTTTGCCAGAGGAATAGTTTCGTGGATACCATTGATGATGGTGGTTTGTTGGGTATATGGTATAATGGGCTTTACCGGATACAATATCAATGCTCAGACCGTAACTATTGGCGCGTTATCCCTCGGTTTAGGTGTTGATTATGCAGTTCACTTTACCACCAGATTAGAAGAAGAAGTTGAGCACAACCCACGTGGGAATCAACAACAATGGGTGGAAAAAGCCTCAGCCACAACTGGAAGAGCGATGTTTGGTGCAGCACTTACCACGGCTGGTGGATTTGCCGTGCTAAATTTATCCGCACTATTGCCACTAAAGCTATTTGGCCAAGCATTCGTTGTTGCCATTACCTTAGCACTATTATCAAGTCTAATCCTACTTCCAGCATTTTACAGTAAATTCTTACAGTATGATGCTTTGAAGTATCTTGAGGAGGAGTAATTATGGAAATAGAGAATGTGATGTTTTGGATATCTTCGATTTATATTATCCCAATATGGGGTCTTATGTGGTTTGCTCCACGTCACGAAATAACCCAAAAAATAGTTGGCGACCTTAGAATTGCCGTATTGCCATTATGCATACCTTATGCGATCCTCGCCATTCCAAGTCTACCGGATATTTTTATCACTCTAGGTGCAGAAATGCCAACTCCAGAAATAATTGTAGAATTCTTTTCAGA
>DUJK01000102.1:1514-6475 GCA_013329925.1 Candidatus Poseidoniaceae archaeon | reverse complement strand
AAAAGATGGTACAGTCAACAGTGCCCCAGAAATAGATAGTGTTACAGATTTAGCTGTTCATGGAGAAAAGCGGCTTGGTTTTGGTCTGTTAATTGCTATGATCTTTTCGTGGTCAATAATCGGGACTATTGTTGGGACAGTACTAAATCCAGTGCTCGGGGCTATTGGTCTGACAACCATGGCCATAATTGGCCTATATCTTGGAGAAAAATGGATTCCCAATCCAAATATGAGGATTCTTGGGGTGACATGGGTTATTATCTCAATGAAGCTCATTTACGGATTAATTCTAGATTTGTGGCATTGGGGCTGGTTGGACGAGTTAGGGTTTGCCTCTGAAGATAATATTCTTGGTGGATTATTGCTGCTTGGAGTAGTTCTCAACATCGGCATTGCTCAACGTCACGACGAGGATGCGATAGCTGCCCAAGCCACATTGATCCTCTTAATCGTGGGTAGTGCTGCTGGGGCTTTGTACGGAGAATTTGGCGTCGCAATAATGATTGGTTTAGGCACCATAATGCTGCATGGGCTGGCTATTGTAAGAAACTCCGGCAACCTTGCTAGCATGGGCGTTGCCGTATCTTATCTATGGGTGGGAGTGCACGCAATATCAGATAATTGGGCCGTCTTCGGATTAGAGATTTTGCCGTTTGAGGACGAATTGTTGCTCTTCTTATTGATGGTGTGTGTAACTGCAACCAATTCAACTATTGCTGCTAAGTTTGTCGACAAGGATAATTGGTTTTCAGATGCTTTCAAATCATTGGGACTCGGTAAACCTGGGCTATGGTCAGTATCTGTTGGCCTTGGAATGATTGGTGCGCTATTAGCGGTTGCAGCAAACCGCCTAGAGACCGGTTATGCTTTGGCCCAGTTGGTATTACTTTTGACTGCCTTTAGTGCATCTTATCTAGTTGTCAGAGGCGTTGAATGGACTAAATTATTGCCACTAATTGTGATGCCAGCGCCAATTCTGCTGTTTATGTTGTCAATTCTTGAGAGTGGTGCTGTGGATTTATCAATTCCATTTGGACTTGGCCCATACAGTATTTATGCGGCATTAACCGCTGCATTAACTGCGAGTGCTTTACTGAAAAATCAAACCGCAGTATCCGATCACGTGTTATGGGCTGGTGGCCTGCTGATTGTATTTTTACTAACATTACTAATTCCGGCTGATGATGCGGCAAGTGGGTCTAGGACCCTCCTTGTCAGCCAAGGAATTGTGTGGGTTGGATTAGCACAGTTATCGATGCATCGGGACTCTCCTTCCATTGCTGGCACTGCAGTGGTAGGCCCTTGGGTTTGGCTACTGTTTTTCGCCACCGATGTCGAAAGCCGACTGATATCTGCTGATTATGTTCCAATTACCATTGATCAATATGATTTAGCAATCTGGATGTTAGTCTTACTTTCTCAACAGATTTGGGTGAATGTAAAACATGGTGAAACCGGTTTCAATTTAGCGTCTAGATTAAGTGGAATGTCAGAATTAGGGGCACGAATTCGTGACTCGGAGGTCTTGCAATTATGGAATCTAAGTTTCCTATTAGCGTTATTTGTCACTTGGTCAATTACTCGTCCAAGTGCATTACCGGCTATTGGGCTATTTGCCATGCTGACGCTACTAATGATTAGCCATTCAGTCATGGTTTATCTTGACAAGCACAAAGGCCGCCCTAGAACATTGATGACTATTTGGGGCGCGTCTACCATCGCATTATCATGGAGTTATGGTCAAGAAGCAATATGGGCTGCGACATTGGTTATTTCTTGTGGGATCCTATTATTGGCATCGGACAAGATGAAGAAGGCTGGCTTAAGTGATGAATTGCTCGAAAAGGCTGAGGCTTTGCCTGGCCAATTATTGACCTTAATGATGGGTCTACTATCGGGATTCTTCATCGTAATTGCCCTAGAGCCGCTTAATTTAATGACATTGGACGGTAGTGGATTTTTACTAAGCGAAGAAATGAATCTTTACACTGTCACTGCGATTACCCTAGTGGCTTTGATGCTATACCTAAAGAGGGCTGCAACACTTGAGAAATTATTGCCACCAGCTATGGCTGCAGTCGGATTATTAATTGTCATGGGATATGCTGCACAGGTGAAAGAATCGTCGATTGTAACGCTTGCTACAGTCTTAGCATTCCTTGGTTCAGGCGCCTACTTAGCCCTGCAGGGTGAGTTTAGAACTGAATTGCGTTCTATCGCAAAGCGCGAGGAGAGATTGGAGAAAATTCAGGAAAAGCGTGAACGCTTAGCGAAATTTATCGAAGCTCAAGCATCTGCAGAAGACATTGCAAAACCTGTTGAGGAATTAAAGGATAACAAGGCTAAACTGAAAATGATTGATGTTGAAATGCTCGATTTAGCCGAAAAACAGAGAAAAAGAGCAAAAAGAGCCGGTACCTCTGACCAATATGATTTAGAGATTGGCGATATTCACCATCGCCCAGTTATTGTTATTGCCTTCCTAGTTACCACAATTCTTGCTTCAACTTTTATCGCTTTTACCACTTCAATGTCTTATTTGATTCTAGCCTTTTGTGTTGTGGTGTCAATTCTGTTCATTGCTCTGGCAAGGTTGCGGGCTAACGAAATCGGTTTACGTTTACCTGATGTCGCTGGAATTGAACTACCCATTGCCATCTCAATGGTTGGATTAGTTCTAGTCCACCTAGCAGGAAGAATTTCGGATTCTGTTGTCGGGCTGGATGATGCCAAACATTTGGCCGTAATTACAGCAGGGCTTTGCACATTAGCAAGTATTGGTTTAATCGGCAGGAATGATTTGGGCCTAAGAATCCCTAATGCAGTTGAAGGTGTGGTTTACTTACTGGTCATGGATCGAATCATGGCTTTGATTATTGGTGGTGAAGTGCCCGTTATGTATCAAGTCAATCCATTAGATGGAGGAATGATTGATTGGACATTGCCATTGTTATTTGTCGAGATTGTGCTGATAATTTGTGTCGTTGCCTATGACTGGGTTGAAGGGCAGCGGATTAAGCGTGGCTTGGAAGATCATCGAGGCGCTGCTGGTAGAGCAGTTTGGGTAATCTTTGCTGGTTTAATTTCCGTGGGCTTTGCAGGAATCTTAGCCATCATAATGGTGCTTCGCAGAGGTTGGGGTTGGACACAACCAGCAGCTGTAATGGTCTCATGGTTGATGATTCCGTTTGCCTTTACAGGATTTGCGTATTGGGCATTTGACATTATTGGATTAGCAGTGCCTGGAATTCATCTGATAGCGACAATCAGTGGTTTGTTGAGCATAATATTTGTCGTATGGACCATTGTTTCTGACTCTGGAATTTGGCTTGCAGCTGGCTTATGGTCGATGCACTTGATGTTGATTCCTGCAGGGTTTGGTTGGGATGGTTTACTAATCGTCTCGGTGTTATTGATGCTCTGTTCAACCACCTCATGGGTTAGTGGGATTCTCACCATGAGAAAGGCATGGAGAGTCTTTGGCGCGATAGACATGATACTATCTTGGATTGTTGCAATGGTCCTATTCAGCACCGGTGCTGGTATAGAAACGATGTTGGCAGTGCTAATCGCTTCATCTGTGCTGCTTGGTATTGTGACTTACCTAAACCAGACATATGAGAAAGCTATTATCAACGGATAACCATAACGTTGTTTAGTTGCTGACATACACCATCAATTGTAATTTGAATACCGCTGGGGTTGCCGCCATACTCTAGCCTTGCTGAAACTGAAATTTTGGCCTGCGTCCCACTATTTCTAATACCAATAGACAACAAACTGCCGCCATAATTACAAGTAATAGCCATCAGATTTGCCTCGCCACTAATTGTTGTTCTTACCCAATTAGATACGGAATTATGTTCACCAAGGGATTGTTTAATCAGTAATTCAATATCATTGGAAAATTTATTTTTACCATCCCATTTACTACGGTCCACATTCTTCACGGATTGTCTCTTCTTCCAGCCTCTTTGCATTAGATTTACCTCATCACAGGTATGAATTGCCAAGAGATAGGCAACTAGTGTCATAGCCCCATCTCCCACAAGTGACCATTGGTTCGTCGAATTAGGATGAGGCGCGGGCAGAACGATGTGGCCAGAATCCTCTACTCCAATTAGGGTTGGAATACTGTCACTTTCCACAAACACATGATTTGATTCATCCCCTGACAATGCAAATGAAAGCCATCGGTCTCCAACCGCCGTCTCTAGAGTTTCTACCTTCTTTTGGAATCGGTCTAAGTTTGTTGTAAGGGATAAATCTGATTCTATACTCGCTGCCAAAGTCCAGGATTGGCCGGCTTTGGTAACGCTGTTAACAAACGTGTCAGCGATACGGTCGCCATCGATTACTTGGTAGCCTGTTTTAGTCGTTTCAATTAACAGACAGCGGTCGCCATCGCCATCCAATGCTGCGGCTACAATTAATCCGGGCCCACATTTTGGTAATTTTTGGATTAACTGATGAGATGAATTCTTCGCTTCATCAAATGTCCAAGTTTGCGTGGGGGAAAAATCTCCAGCCCCACAATTTAGGTTTAGGGCTAATGCTTCGTTACTAACTTCGATTGCTGTTATCCCCCAACTTGACAGCCATTTGGCAAACCAAATACTAGCGGTTCCTTTTGATGAGTCGATTAGTAGTGGAATGTTTAACTTCACTGGACTACTGATTGATTGAAAATTTACTAGTTTAGAAAGCGCATTTGCTCTAGTTTCTAACCACTCCCTGTGCCTGGGAATTGTCCATTCTTCTAAACTAAATGTTTTTGATGGCCGTTGTAAAAGGTCAAGATCTATTTGGTCTAAGTCCCTCTCTTCTTGAGCAAGTGTGATAGCAGTATGCGACAGGTTTTGTTCAAACTCTGGAGTTGTTTTGTAGCCATATTTATTGAAAATTTTGAGACCTGAGTCTTCCACGGGATTATGGCTAGCGGTAATCATGCAACCAAATTC
>DUJK01000102.1:0-1137 GCA_013329925.1 Candidatus Poseidoniaceae archaeon | reverse complement strand
ACGACTTCAAATTCTGCAATATTTAGGCCTATAGTCAAAGATTCTGCAAGATCCATGTTAGCAGGCCGGTCATCCCATCCAACTACTACGGTCATTTTCTGTGAAGGTTCTCGATCGACCATGCGGCCTAGTGATTCCCCGATTAATTGCATAATCGCTGGGGAAATTTCTCGATGCTCAAGTAATCTTGTTATTGCAGATGTCTCTCCAATCTTCTCTAAGTTGACTAATCCACGAATCCCATCAGTGCCAAATAGGTTCTCAACCATCAACATCACCTGTGGTTGGATTTTTCTCCGTGAACCCCTGTAACTGTGACATTTGGCCAAACGGTACTATTACAGCCCAATATTGTACCTGGGTTAGTAACTGCATTGCAACCTAATTGGCAGCCTTCTCCTAAAATCGCGCCAAATTTTCTTAGCCCACTTGACCTTCGAGCATCGCCAATTGTAAGGATTACTTCCCCCCCATCATTTCTCAAATTGCTTAGTTTTACCCCTGCTCCAAGGTTGACTGCTTTGCCGAGTATCGAATCTCCAACATAATTGAAATGGGGTGCTTTAGCTCCGGGAAGCAAAATTGAATGTTTCACTTCTGAACAATGACCAACTAAGGCAGAAGAACATATCCATGCATTTTCTCTAATGTAAGCCCCGTGCCTAATTATAGCACCTTTACCAACAAAACATGGACCGATAAAATGTGTTGAGGGTTCAATAACTGCCCCTAATTCAATCATAACAGGACCTTTAGATTCGTCAAATGTAACTGTATTTGACAGGGTTTTGCGGTCTATTAACTCCAGTCTAATCGACCCGAGCACGTTAATTTGATGTTTCAGATTGCGTTCCTTCCCTTCTACAAAAATGTGCCATACTGGTTCTTCGTTTGAAAGCGTAGGAATGTAGCCTTCACTTGACGGTTCTACTATCGACTTAGAAGATGGCAAAGTAGGAAATAGCGAGTTCGCAAAAGCGTGATTAGGCCATTCCATGGCTGCCCGAGAAGGTCTATGCCAATGAATCTGCCGTTTATGCGGCTACTCTGTACAACCTCTTGCCTGTTGTGTTGTCTAATTTGAACCCAATGATATCTGACAAATACCTGGGGATAAATAGGCCAACTTTTCTTGTT
>DUJK01000077.1 GCA_013329925.1 Candidatus Poseidoniaceae archaeon | reverse complement strand
ACCGGTTTTTCCTCGTCGTCAGGAATCTTAACATCCCAAAAATTAGTCGACATGGTCTTAGGCTTCTCTTCGTGGTTATTTTGATTTATGCCGACAATCTACTAAATTGATGGTATAAATCACAATATTGGGTATAAAATCAGTGCTTTTTTATCGGCTTTTGTTAAATGCCGATGAAACCGTTTTGAAGGTGCTCCTTAGCATACCAACAAGTAGCAGAATGCCAATCAAGGGAAATGGGAAGATGCAGCAAACCCAAAAGTCAACACCGGAAAAGCCAGTTTCTAGCACTGACTCATACGGATTATCAGGATTGACGTATACTGTTATTTCTTGGCCGGCAGGATAGTCTTCATCTGCCTCTCCAGCCCATGATGAGCATGAGTTGTCTTTGCTAAAGCTAACCACATCCCCATTGTATGTGTTATTATCATAAGTATAGTCGTAGTTAACCCACAGGCAATAAGTTGTGTCGCCTTCACCACCAGTAGATTCACTTACACCACTATCAATTATCACTCCATTCGTTGGCTCCCAGTCAGATGTACCTAAATCGGCAAGTACTGGTCCGCCAAGGAAAAAGACCGCAAGAAATGATACCCCGCACCAAATTCCAGCAAATACCCACCCCCCAAACAGGCCAGCAGCAGTTTGGGCTGGACTGAGTTGAATAACATCGTTTGATTCTGCCTCGTCCGGTTTTTCTGCAACCTTAGAAGGTTCTTTCCGGCTTCTACCTGATGGTTCAGCTTCGGAAAGCTTAGTGTCCCAGAAATTATCAGACATTGAGCAATCCTGTCGCTGTTGTCTTTTGTGGCTTTGCCCTACATATCTGATTAAGGTGGTTTATTCAGGGTTCAGTCGTTGGGTCCCAGCCAGAAACATAGTTACATTCAAGTGCTTTTATGGCCTCATATTGACTAGAAATATCAACATCTAATGATTTGATATTTTCAACAATGCGGCCTGGGTTACTTGACTTGGGGATTGTGATACATCCCTCATCATAACAGAATTTTATCGCTACTTGGGCTGGAGTACATCCGAGCTTCTCGGCAATCATACCAAGTTCTGGGTCGTCAACCTTGTGCCCTCGAGCAAGTGGAGAATAGGCCATTACTTTTGCTCCAGCGTCCTCTGTTGCTTGTTTTAGATGTGGGCGCTGTAGCCATGGATTAAATTCAACTTGATTTACACTGGGCATATATTTTGCATAGCCTTTCATAGCTGCTAAGTGGCTAGGCCCGTAATTTGATACACCGATTGCTTTGACCCAGCCTTGTTCGAGGCAGTATTCCATTGCTTGCCACACTGGTGCGCGATGCTCTGGGTTTTCGGGTGGCGCATGAACCAAATATAGATCGATATAATCCATATTAAGTAATTCCAACGACTTCTGGCAGTGTTCGATAGTATCTTCGTAACCAGTCGCATGGCCTCTGCGAAGCTTTGTCGTAATGAATAGTGATTCCCGCTCAATGTTTGATTCTCTAACCGCTTTGCCAACCTCGTGCTCGTTATTGTATGCACGTGCGGTGTCAATGTGAGTGTAGCCTGCTTCTAGAGCCGTTAGAATAGAGTCTTTACATTCCCCATCATCTGACATTAGGAATACTCCTAAGCCAAATTGAGGTACTTCGTGAACGTAGGCTTCACTGCCATCCGGGGTGATGTGACTAATGCGCATAGATTAGTGGAATAGTTGGAGGTTGATGAATTCCTCGTTTATTCCTCTTCGGACCAAGTTCGTCGCATTACCCTACCAGTCATTTCCCCTGCATCTAAAGGATCTAAATCATGGTCAACAATCAAATGTTTGACAAGTTCATGCTGATAGACCATTTCCTTACACTTGGGGCATTCTAGTCGTTTGGCTTCCCGGTATCCCATGAATTCAAGTCTGCCTCGCTTAGTCGAAAGTCGACTACCGGTTCGCAACAATACCGAGACAAGCGCCACAACAAATAGGACAATGAAACATCCAAAGCCCATCATCACCCCTGAAGCAGTTGGGTTTTGCTGTAATTTCAAATTTTGATACACTTTGCCTTCTGGTGAATTTTGATGTTGGTTTATGTCGATTACGTGGGTGAAGTTTTCGCCTTTGAGAGTCAAAAGTATCTCTATCCCATCTTCTTCAGAGTCCGCATCAATAACTACCGTAAACTCACCGTAGGCATTTGTCATTGCTTCAGTGCCGCGGTATTGGTAGCACTCGAACACGCCTTGTTCGCAATTTACGTAGACGTAGCCAAGCGCTACTGCTGAATTATCTGCATAGGTCGCCTTACCAGAAATGCGGTATGTCTCTGCCGAAGCAAGTGGCGTCAGCAACAACAGTATTGTCGCCCACAGTATGTGCTTCATGGTGTTACCAAATTTTGGTTGTTTAAAGAACCTTGATTAGTCCCTAATAACAAGTTATTTGCATCTTACAGGGTGTTTTGGCTCGTATAATTGTCTAGACTTTTTCGCTATCAAGTAAATCGCAGAACCAAGTAGGGTCAAGAAAAATAACCAGCCAAAGCCGGCAACCGCGAGGAATATGTAGCCAGCCATATTGAATGATTCCTTATCCTCTGCATTGGTTGATTCGGCTTGTGCTGTTGTAGCAGTCATTACCATAATAATGGCCAGCGACAAATAGATTAGAGACCTATTTACATTCATAATTACCACTTCAGACTAATAAAAATGCGATGTTGGCAAGAAGAATCGCTACTGTTAACCAAACACTTAGTTTGTGCAGCAGGTCAAACTTCTTGCTATTTCCAGAGTCAGTTGCCCGGTTAGTTGCCGGGATTATCCCGTAACAGATTCCTGAGGCCAACAATGTAAATCCAGAAATTCCCAGATGGACATTATTTCCGTCACCACTTGATAGCATAACGCCGATGCTGGCGAGGGCTAGAAAGCAGATAAGTGCGAAAAATTTTGGCCAAATAGAACGAATAGCGGTACCAAAATCCTCAATCTTGAGTTTTTTGAACATCGTCGGAGCGATAATGGATACTTGAAAGACAATAATGCCCGCTATTGCCCCAGGAATGTAGAAGTGCATATTTTCCCCAAATTTAGGTGACTTAAAAATGAAGGTATAAATTAAACTTTCAAGAATCTATTAATTTGATAAATAACACGCAGCTAGTATGATTGTGTGGGGCCCTGACAAAGACTGGCAGTGCTTTAGGTGTTACAAGACCTACAAACCCGCGGTAATGGAATTGAATAAATCAAACAAAAAATGGTATTGTAAAAGTTGTATAAAACCTGAAATTGTTAACACACCATATATCTTAACGGAAGACGAGGTTGCTAGTATCTCGCTTAAGTGTGATTATTGTGGCGAGATTTATCTTACTGAACACAAAAAAATCCTTTGGCAAGATGGTGAAACTTTTGTTTGTGCTAGATGCGCATCAAGTAAATAAAGCGGTTACTGTGACGCAGTTTCCCAGTATGACGAGATTAACTCTTGATCATCAAGCAAACCTTCATGGCGATCTGTGATAATGCCTGCTGAATTGATGAAGAACGTCGTACCGGGGGTGGTGATATCCATTTCAATCGCAGTATCATCACCCTTCATGAAAGCATAAGTTGACAAGTCAACTCCAGTGTCGTTTTCCTCATCATCGTAAGCATCGGCCGATTCGTGCCATTGTTGTAAAGTCAAGCCGCCAGCGCGCTTAGCCGGGTCAGTAGACATCACTAATACTGGTAGTTCGGCTTGCGTATTCCATATCGAATGAAGAGTAGAGTAGCATGGGCTATTACACCATTCTGCGGAAAACATTACGATATACGGCGCACCTGCCATTACCGAATTATTGTAAGTTAGTTCATCATCGGCCACGGCAGAGAATTGGGGGAATTCTTGGTCTTCCGCTGCTTCCTCAACGCAGCCACTCAATGCTGGCAACAATAGCAGAGTCGTTATGACTAGAATCTGCAATCGCATGGCTAAATGTCATATTGTTGGGTTTTCAAGGTTTTGTTACAATGCATAGCAATAAAGCCATTAATGTTCAAACAGACCGGTACGCATGGCATCAAAGCAAATTGTTGGGATAATACTGTTTGCCATAGTCGTTTCTGGATTTTCAATACCCTCTGTCTCAGCACAAGATTCTCCGTGTGCGGTAAGCGGTGATTCAACCGAAGACCGAAGTGGTTGTCTGGATTCTGACGGGGATGGGTGGTCTGATGCTGATGAGAATTGGACTATTGCCATGGGTGCTGATGCTTTTCCTAATAATTCATCAGAACATGCCGATTTAGATCTCGATGGAATTGGTGATAATTCCGATGATGATATTGATGGGGATGGGGTAGAAAATATTCTAGATATTTGGCCAACCATTAGTAAAATTTGGTCCGATACTGATGAAGATGGATATGCAGATCAAGGCGGCCACGAATTATCGGATAATTGCCCTGCTGCCTACGGAAAAAGTAAGATTCGACTAGTTGGTTGTTCTGATATCGATGGCGACTTCATGCCCGACATCTATGATGATGATGCAGACGGCGATGGAATACGTAACGAATTAGAGCGGGCAGCATCGTCTGGGACAATTCTATACGACCCATATAACCCACTATCAACGCCCCTTGATACTGATAGAGACACTATTCCAGATGTTATTGATAATGATAACGACAATGATGGTTGGCCTGATTCGGTTGAATTAGACCGTGGTTCTGATATTTTTGATGCCGATGAAACACCGTTCAATCTGTATTTTGGCATCAATAGCGGTGTCTTTTACTCTGGAGGATTAAGCGGTAATTCGTTCAGTCAAGATTATGACGCGGAGAGTTTCGAGCTCTCTGTCTCTGCCTTCATGGAAATCGTGTTTGAGGAACTTGTCATCCCATTATTGTTAATTCCAACCTACTTCGTAATCTATTATGTTAGAGCAAGTAAATACCGGAACTTACTTTCAAAAATAGAGGGTGCTGATTCAAAGGATGAATTAATTGAACTAGAAAAAGCAGTTAACCAGACGGTTAAAGAGAAGGGAATCAAAGTCTATCACGGCTTAGTACTACGAAATGCAATCGAAGAAGTAGAATCGAAATTCAATACTGAATCATCCACTAATGAAGAAGAATAACTGATTACTCATCTGTAGCATACAGTGGTGGGTATAGATAATTCTGGTTGATGTCTTCATCCATTTGTACAACATAGACTCCAGAAACCATTTCAGAGACGAACAAGAATCCTCGTGGGTCGTATTGTAGTCCCCAATCAAATGGAATCATACAAGATGCCCAACAATCGGCCATATCATAACCTAGGGTTTCCTTCGGGTTGTCAATCCATGTTGGTCCGGCTGGAAGGTAGTAACCCATGGTTCTGGTTTCGGCCAATTGCTCGATTGCTGGGAAACCAATTTCAGGGGCTGGAACGCCATCGACCCATTGTATTTCACTCCAAATCTGGCTATGGTCGGTAACCCAGTTACCAGCGTGATAATGAGTCCAATATACGTGACCGTTAGTACCAGTGTCTCCATTGTGTGGGCTGTAAATGTAGCCGCCTGGAATGTAATGATGTTCATGCACACTACCGTCTGGCAGAATACTAGTGCCTGGTAATTTCCA
>DUJK01000097.1 GCA_013329925.1 Candidatus Poseidoniaceae archaeon | reverse complement strand
AAAGTAATGCGCATTACGGTAGGGCCAGGGTCAGCAAAATCAGCCAACATCCAGAAGGCGATTCCTGCAGCAATCCAACTTGCGGTAGTAAACAAAATCGCCTGATTTTTGATATTAGAAAAATCAACAGTGGCTTTGATTGTCGATAAAATCCGCCTAAAGTGTCGTGCTGAGTGAACCAGACAGAAATATATCGCAAAACCAAGTAGCGGCGGAACTAGAGCATACACGATTCCAAGTATCAGTAATTCCAAGGTCGTAGCAGACCATTTGACATCTTTTGCTGCTTGACTTACACAAGCAATAATGGCAACAATCACTGCCACAGTTAACACATTGATAGCTAGCCAAACCATCGCAGTATCTTGGTTAATTAGATAGTAAAATATCTCGTCTACTTCACTGCGATGAAATTGACTAATACCAACGATTGCTAGACCACCATGGGCCATAGTTTCAGCAAAACGTAGTACTCCTTCACCATGTCTAGCATCGCCAGCGCCAAAATGCAACATACTAATGATTAGAAAAACGATTAAACTTAGCGATGGAGCAATAATCCAAGCACCAACCACCAGTCCGGCTAATCCAACATAAATAATTACAAATCTAGCCATAGTTGAGAATTTGTCAACTAGACCCAAATGCATGGCAACAGCACCATCTAGCGCTCCATGTGGCAAACCGATCAATACAATACCGGCTAGACCGATTAAATTCCACACACCCAGGTCTAATAATCCAGATACTAGGTCCATTAGGCCACCACCGCAGTGCTAACTTTCTTGCGGGTAAAAGCACGCTTTGTTAGTGCTTTGAGAAACGGTATTTTCGGCATTGAAAAAATAACCTTAAGGCGAATCCACCAACCAGCATCACCACTTAAAAATTTGACAAACTGGTCACCAGTAAGCGTTCTAGCCATACTTGAAAACAGGTTTGGCCCGTGTTGTGGCCAGTGTCTTAGCACTGTCAGTAACACCGAATCCATCCACAGGTCTAGTCGTTTGTGGGGATTGGTGAAGGTAAGTTCTTTGCCGGCATTAACTCGCTCAATTGCTGAATTAATTTGTCGCTGAATAAACAAAAAAGCATAGCCGCTAGCCGGTCTAGTTGCTCCACCATTAGCCCCTAAGCCAGGGATATTAGCATCATGAGGAGCTAATTTACCAAGTGGAATCACGCCATTTTCACGGTGAGTAACTTCATATTCTTCCACATCGTAATACTTGGCTAAATAATTATCAATAGTTGAAAGGTAAAACTGCTCATCGGCTAGATTAGTGGAAAAAATAGTTGATTCAACCAATGCTTCAGTGGTTGAATATGGCAGTAAATAGATGAAATGCATACCCTTTGATTGGTCGACTCTAAAGTCCATCAGTATCGCGGTATTCGCCTCAAAAACCGGAGTATTGGTTTTGATTTCTAAACCGTGGAAATGTTGGAGGATACACTCATCAGGAATCACTGGTGGTCTAGTGTCAAATACTGTTGAATTATCTTCCGCCTGCCAATCTTCTTGATCAATAATCTTGACACCAGATGATTGTGCTAGAGTTTGACAATGAGCAGTCCAATCACTTCGTTTAATGGCATTGTAGGGCATTGATGTTGAAGACATTATGGCACGTTTCTTTGGAGTAATAACCGCCCACTGGTGCCAAGTGCCCTTTGCTAACTTTACGGCGTCTTCAAGAGTTTCATCACTCCAAAAACCCCACACATGGTCTTTGGATTTTGGTGCATCATTTGGTCTAATCAATGTGAGGTTGTAATCAGGAAGTTGCTCAGCCTTGGCGGCTAAAGATAATGCTGCACATCCGTTACCTATTACTGCGATGTCATGAGACATACGGTAGCCCCCCCAGAGAATTATGGAGGTTTGAATTGTGTTCGTGTTTCTTTCTAACTATGCGCTTAGATAAACCAGCAATGGCTTTTAGTGAACAAATTAATTTTCTAGCCCGTGAGGTGACTTGTCTGCCTTGATGCCAGACATAGCCTTTGTTAGCTAGTTGTACTCCGATTTGTCGGTAAACTTTGGCCGCAATAGCAATCGACATGTGAGCACGCCAGTGCAGTTGTTGGAAACCTTTAGCACCGCTAGCATAGAACTGCTCAGCCATGGCTAGTAGCCGCTCAACTGACTGAGTGATGATTTGGCCATGTTGTCCACCCGGGTTGTTAGCCGCATCGACAATTTGCTGTGGGCTAATATCACCAGTCCAAGTGGCAGGTAAGTATCTACGGCCCATTTGGGCATCTTCTAGGACATCTCTTGCAATATTGGTCAACTGCATTGCAATACCCAAATCAATTGCGTGGGCTTTTGCATCTGGGTCGTGACAATCAAGAACATGGCACATTAGTAATCCAACAGTTCCAGCAACTCTGTAGGCATATCTGAGTAATTCTGCTTCATCGACAAACAGCACTTCTTCTCGCTGATCGTCAAGTAATCCGTCGATTAATGCGATTAGTACCGGCAAGGGGAATTCTTGGTCTTCCATTAACGGGCTAAATGATTTCAATGCTGGGTCGGCGTCGGTGTTGCCTTCGATTAACGCGGCTCTGATGTTTACTAGCCTAGCTGGACCATTTTCAATGTCACCGTCTGCCATGTCGTCTAACAGGCGGCAAAAGGCGTACAATTTAGCCGCTTCAGAACCCATCTTTTTGCCCAAGAAACGCTTAGCCCAATGGAAACTCTCGCCATTTACTGCGAGTGATTCATCGGGGGTAAGGCTTTCATTTGACATCGACTTCAACTCAAAAACCGTTTGGTATTTCGGCCTCTAGTTGTTACTACGACACTTACATGGTTTTAAAGGACTGTTTAATTCAGCCGCCAAAACCCCTATTTCTAGGGTTCTTTGAGAAAACGGATTTTTATTTACTTCAATCTCACCCATTACGATATGGCGGCCGAAAAACTTGATACAAAAACGGCTGCAGTTATC
>DUJK01000149.1 GCA_013329925.1 Candidatus Poseidoniaceae archaeon | reverse complement strand
AAGAAGATTAAGGAAGTCAAATATATGACTCCTAGTTAGTTGGCAATATGAAGGTCAAGGCAATATTGGTGGCAGGTGGCCACGGAAGTCGCCTGTACCCATTTACCAAGATATCGCAAAAGACCCTTCTTCCGTTGTATGAACGTCCAGTGATTGATTATGCTCTAGGCACAATTAGGCGTGCTGGAATTAAAAATATCACCATAATATCGAACCAGTTTATTGGCCAAATTGCTAAGCATGTCGGTTCCGGATTAGCGGGTGAGCAAATTCATTATGTCTTGGAAGAAACTCCTAAAGGTGTTGCAAATGCACTTAATTTAGCAAGACCGCACAACGAAGACTGTCGTCTGTTGATTTATTTTTCAGATAATATTACTACCATTGAACTATCAAAATACGTTGATTCTTTTAGACAAGCAAAAACAAATCCTGGGTGTATTTTATTATCAAGAGAAGAAGACAATCCTAATGCTTTTGGAGTTGCTAAGTTTGATGAAAATGGCGACATTGTTGACATTGTTGAAAAGCCAGAATCTCCTCCCTCAAATATTGCAATTGGTGGGATATACCTCTATGATGAACAATTTTGGAATTTGATGGATCAATGTGAGAAAGAGGTTGGTGAAGAATTATCAATCACTGATGTTAACCGTAAGTATGTACAAAATAACTCAGCGCAATTACTTAACATCGGTAAAGAAACATGGGTCGACTGTGGAACTCCTGACTCATTATTAGATGCTTCAATCATGGCAAGAGATGGAAAACTAAACCCAAATCCTTTCAGAAATTAAGCTAAATGATATTACAAAGCATAGGTAGGTGGAACTCTTGAAAATTGGAATTATCGGTGCTGGAATGGTTGGTGGAGCCATCGAACATTGCTTCAAAGATGCTCATGATTTATTCGTTCATGACCCAGCCAGAGGAACAACACTCAAGCATGTCACCGATAATGTTGATTTTGCTTACATCGCAGTACCAACACCGCCTCATCCTGTACATGGAGGGTGTGACACTAGGATCGTGGAAGAAATTCTGGACTCATTACCAGACGGCTTTACTGCGGTCATCAAGAGTACTGTAATTCCAGGTACTACCCAACACTTTCATGAGAAATATAGTAACCTAAAAATTGCCTACTCGCCAGAATTTTTAGTCGAAAGACGGAGATTGGAGGATTTCGCTAATCAAGATATATTGGTCTGTGGCACCCATCATGAAGAAGTCGCTCAAACTGTGTTTAAGCAACACAAAGATGCAGGAGTATTACGTTCTGAAAATTTATTCCAGGTAACGCCAACTCAAGCAGAATTAGTGAAATATACCAAAAACACATTCTATGCAACCAAGGTTATTTTCGCTAATCAAATGTATGATATTTGTCAAGCCCTTGGTGAAGATTGGTACAAAATAAGAGACATCATTACCACCAAACAAGACCAACCGATTGGCGATTCACATCTTGATCCAATCTTTGGATTAAGTCGTGGTTTTGGCGGAAAGTGTTTACCGAAAGATTCGCAAGCTTTAGCAGTATTAGCAGAATCATTATCTTGCAAGTATGAATTACTTACTGCCATTCAAAATGACAACGAAAAACTTCGTTCAATACTAACCGGTAAACCAAGTGATGTAATTACTAATGATGATTAAAAAAAACCGGGTGAAAAGATGGAAAAACCACAACTTTCATCTATTGCTCCAAGGGGAACAATTCGGCGATTTGCTGCCGCTGGTGGAGTCAATACCCTACTGTTTTGGATTTTCTGGGAGGTGCTTCGGATAAGCCCGGCACTTGATTTATTTTCAGAAACTGGGGTTTGGACTGTTGCTTGGATAATGTCGTGCACTATCGCGCATTTTACTCACCGATATTTCACTTTTGACAAGCGAAAGGATGTCAGAAAAACGATGCTGGGAGCGTATACCGTATATGCAATAGGTGGTGTTCTTTCAACCATCTCATATAATGCAATATATTCTATGGTTGATTGGGAAATTAGAACAATATTCCTATTGAATATGGCGATTTGGGGCTTATTCACCTGGGCGTCTATGCGATGGTTTGTTTTTGGTTACACCGACGATTAACCGCAATAACAAATCAAGCATTAAAATGATACTTTCCGACCGAAATTGTCCGTGAAGTTCATGGCTGATGAACGATACGACGGCATATGCTGCCAGACACGATACACAAGTTGTCAAGAGAAGAGCGATTCTCATATGCAAGATTGCTAGCCTTCATGACAAGAGTTGATAATGAGTTAACTGTGGACGAAATGGCAATGTTTGAGCAGAGGCTTGGCACCGCACTATTGTCTCCAAAACAGCGAGAGTTAATTCGTCAAGCCTTGAAGTCACCTCCTGCATTAGAAGAATGTTTAGCAGGTCTAAGTGATGAAGCAGGTCGTCTAGCTCTTAGAGATGCTATCTTAATGGCTGCGGCTGATGGCAATGTTGATGATGATGAAAAAGCAGTCCTACTAGAGATAATTGCCCATTTAGGATTGCCAGAAGAAGCTCTCGATAAATTATTGAAATGGACTGTTGAAGGCTACAACTGGATGCAAAATGGCTACGATATTTTGAATGAGCTATCGGAGTGAAGTTCAGTGTTTTCTGATTTGGTTAATGAGTTGACCATTGAAGAGCGTTTATCCCATGCCCAACTTATGGTTGCTGTCGCTTCTGTAGACGGTGAATTGGTATTAGAGGAATTAATTATGATTGAAGCAATAATGGGCAAATCAATGCTCCATCCAGAAATGCGGGTGGATGTTAGAAATACATTATCTCATCCAATCGAATTGGAAAAATCGATGGAAATGCTGTCGAAGAGAGGCAAGCAATTAGCCCTAAGAGATGCGGTATTAGTTTCGGCTTGCGATGGTGAATATGATAAAAAAGAAATAAGGGTAATCGCAAAAATTGCCAAATTAGCAGGTGTAGATAAAACCAAATTGTCACAATTGTATGAGTGGGTCAGTGAATATTGGGAATGCTTTAACAAATCATCTACTTTTTTTGATTGATTTATTGTCAATAACTTCCGCTTTCAAGACATTTAACACTCCCTTACGGCATTAGGCGGAATTATTTTACTCCATTGCAAAAATAAGATACGCTTCATGGGAAACACGACTGTTTATTACTGATAAGTCAGTGGTAAGGGCGCTAGCGCTGAGGGAATGCAATGGGATTACATCCAAAGATAGGGATTACAGGTCTTCCACGTAGTGGAAAATCTGCCGTAATGGAAAAAGTTCTAGGTATGCTTAGCGAAGAAAGGGAACGTGAGATTAATCTGCGTGGAAATCATTCTGGAAAACCAATTATTGCTGGATTAAGGACTGAGCCGATTATTGAAAACGGTGAACGACTAGGTTACAAAGTCATTGATATCATAACCGGAGACGAAGGAGTGATTGCCCACAAAGAATTTGACTCAAGATTAAGAGTTCTTGGTTATGGATTGGATCTAGAAGCCTTGGAAAGGGTAGCAATTCCAGCAATAGAATATGCCAAAGAAGAAAGTGAAGTTTTAGTCATCGATGAAATAGGTAAATTTACCGTTGAAAGTGAAGCCTTCGTGAACTGCGTAAGGGGCGCTTTAGAAATGGACAAACCAACCTTACTAACCCTACACAAGAAAAGTCGTCACCCACTGCTACAAGACATACGACGTAGAGATGATGGTCGTATTCTTGAGGTTACTCCGGTAAATAGAGCACTATTACCGTATAAGATTCATAAACTAATGCGAGAGACATATTAGTCCCGCTTAATTCATCACTCATGTCATACTGGCCAGTTCATGGACGAGCCAAGTAAAGCCGCAAACCGTGTGCTAATTGGCACGGGTTTAGGGCTAATTCTAGTCTGCGGTTTTGCTATTATTGAACAGAGAATGGTCCTTGATGAACTGGGAGTTGGGCATATTTTTTTGCTCGCTGGAATTGTCTTCTTGATACTATCTAGGATGGTAAATTATCAAACTTCGGTACTTGGACAGTATTTCCCAAATGAAACTGAGGAAGCAATGAAAACTAGGATCCACGATGAATTATCCCAAGCTGAACGAGAAAATAAAGTCGGTAATGCATGGGCGGAATTAGAAAGCAAGGTTCTAACTTCTGAAATTGCTCAAGAAGCAGAATAAATTCTTTGCGAATATTCAAGAATCCTATGCCCTACCACTGTA
>DUJK01000183.1 GCA_013329925.1 Candidatus Poseidoniaceae archaeon | reverse complement strand
GTATCTAAAACTCTACCGTCATCGATGTACGTTATGTTTACGGTTAAGATTCCATCGCTTAATTTGGCTTGTGGGGTTTCAACTGCAACTCCGCGTTTCCGAGCAACTCTTCTAACAGCAACTTCACACATTCTTCGTAAAAATGCATCATTAGGTGCTTCTTTCTGACCGCCTAATGCTCCTGTTAAGATTTCTTGTGCAGCGTTATTCTCATTTCGCAAATGCGCTGGTAAATCAGCTCCCAAAGAGGATAGAACGTTGGAGGCCGAGGCTTGATTCATATTTAGCCACTGACTCCTTCTTTCAGTCTTCATAGCCTTTTCAGCTTGGGCCAATCGATTAACCATCTCGTCTGTGGGTGATGATGATTGGCCCATTGGAGTAACATTTGGAATATTTTGTTGCATATTACCTAAATCATTCATTGGGTTTTGATTAAGATTATTAGGTTGGTTTTGGAATCCTTGTGGTGGAAAATTGCCAACTGGGGGTATATTTTGTTGGTTTTGCATTCCCTGAGCAATCTGCCTCATTAGTTCAGGTGAAATCGCGTTAGGATCGCTTACCGACATCTCTCGTTGCTGTCTTATCGCTTCTCCCGAAACCACACCAAAACTGCGCCCACCGGTTACTTCTTGACCGCCAAGTCCAACTGAGTTTGGTGTAGTAAAACCACCTGCTCTGGATAAGTCTTGTCTTGCGCCACATTCCGGACAGAAAATACTGTCATCAGGTATATGTTCACCACACGACGTGCATTCCATTGGCGTCCCCTCTACCCTTTCGGAATTACTCACTGCCTAAAGCATTAACTAATTTACAACTAATTAATAGGTTGATTTATACTAAAAAATGTCGACAGATACAACCGATGTTACCACAGCCTCAATAACAAATAACCACTGGAGTTGCATGAGGGGATTATTTGTCTGTACTTATCAATGATAAGATTGATAATTTACTCAAGTCAACATCTAGATCATTTTATCCAACACTGAAATACCTCCCAAAGAAGGTACGTGGGCAAATAGGGCTACTTTACCTACTAGCAAGAGTAGCAGATACTATTGCAGATTCAAAGCACGGAGATACTGAAGAACTTCTCAGACTATTGCATCAATACAATGATGTAGTCCAAGGAAAATCTCCTAAATTACCAGATTTTTCTAATCTTGCGGAAATTCAAGACAACCCTAACGAGGCTGAACTTCTTAAAAACGTCAGGGACGTTATTGAGGGATTAAAGGAATACAGTATAGATGATCGAATAAGAATGCTGGAATGTCTTGATATCATTGTAGGGGGTCAAATTTTGGACTTAGAGCGATTTGGACCCGCTAATGAAGGCGGCAATATATCTGCGCTCAAAGATAACTCTGAATTGGATGACTATACATTTAGAGTCGCTGGATGCGTTGGCGTATTTTGGACTAAAATGTCACTAGCACATATCATTTCAATACCTCCTGAACAGGAAGAGGAATTTTTTGAGAAAGGCGTAAGATTCGGTAAAGCATTACAAATGATCAACATCCTCAGAGATATACCTGAAGATTTACGATTTGGACGATGCTATATACCGTCACAAACATTGAGCGAGCATGGCTTGGAACCAAGTGACTTATTAAATCCAAATAATATTGAAAAATTCAGGCCATTATACGATGAATACCTAGATCTAACCAATGACCACCTTGATGCTGCAATCGAATACATCAAGATGTTACCTGAAACCCAATTTAGACTCAGGGCATCATGTATGCTACCTGTGTTAATCGGGCAAAGAACTGTCACTTTGCTAAGAGACGGCAACATCCTTGACTCTGCTGATAGAATAAAAGTCACTAGAGATGAAATTAAATCATATGCAAGAAAATTATTACGAGCCCTGATAATACCGGGTGGAGTTAGAAGACTTTTGGAAAAAAATAAAGATTCAGGTAATAAGTGATTCAACCAAAATAAGTTTATGCTTACTAATCCCACATACAGTCAATTTGATGATATTTATGAGGGTGAATTATTAATTGACTAATGATGCCCTTTTACAAAGGAATCAAAAAGGAGTAGTTCCACAGGGAACTGATAGGGATGTTGGAACGACGGAAACCTCTCGACTTGTTGTTCCCTCTCAAAGGAAGCGCAAACAGTAGAGTTTCCGAAGATAAAATTGAAAAAATTACTACTTTGGATAGACTTCGCGCTGGTGTAATGCTTGCTAAAGATGCGGTCAAAGCAGTCAGCGTAACTGCCATGGAAGCATTAAGAGAAGGTGCAGCATTTATTGGGCTAACAGATAAGAATGAGCTTGTAGACCCATTTGAAAATTTGGATGCACCAATTTGGTCTGAGCAACCTCCTCAAGAATTACTTAAACTTGCTTACCATTACTGTGAAAAATTGACCATCCAAGAAGCCGGAAATTTCTATCATTCATTCAAGTATTTGCCAGATGAACAAAGACTAGCAATGTGTGCAGTTTACGCCTTTTGTCGAAGAGCTGATGACATTGCAGACGGTGATTGGGCAGATAGATTCCCAGGTAGTAATGGACAAACTGATCCAGAAGCTGTAGCATACAGAGAACAACTAGAATCATTACAAAACCGTGGAACTATTTTAGATGAAGAATCATACCTCAACAAAATCACTCAGTTATTTTTCTTCAGAAAAAAACTTTCAACATGCTACTCAGATGTTTATTCAACAGATCCTGTATTCCTCGCACTGAAAGACACTGTAGACAGATATAAAATATCAAGAAGCGTTTTTGATGACTTGATTTCGGGAATGGAGGACGATTTGTATAATAATCGATATCGTACCTTTGACGAGTTATATGATTACTGTTACAGAGTCGCTTCGGTTGTTGGGTTAATGTGCATTGAGATATATGGATATAGTGACCCAAGAGCAAAAAAATATGCCGAATCATGGGGTATTTTCATGCAATTGACTAATGTTTTGAGAGATGTTGGTGAAGACATTGAAAGAGATCGTGTTTATCTTCCACTAGATGAATTGGAAAAGAACGGTATTCAAGAAAAGGAACTTGATGGTAAAGTTGTACTTAACAAAACTTGGGAGCCATATTGCTATCATTACGCAAAAAGAGCAAGAACCTATTTGGAAGAGGCACGACAATTATTGCCATTGCTACCTAGAAGGACAAGATATTCCCCTGCTGCAATGATTGCATTTTATGATAAGATTCTGCGTCAAATCGAAAAAGAGCAAGGTGATGTATTTACCAAGCGAGTAAAGTTGAACAAAGTTCAGAAGATGAGTTTAGCCGCTGCTGTATA
>DUJK01000082.1 GCA_013329925.1 Candidatus Poseidoniaceae archaeon | reverse complement strand
TATTGGAACCGACGTTGGAGATAGAGCGCCCGATGTCGAGGGTAAAGCATACAATGGCACCACTTGGACAGGATTTGATTTTGAAAGTTATTTCGATTTAACTTGGGAAGAAGGTAATACTTCAGGTCAGTGGGTGGCGATGATATTCATGGATACTGATTGTCCGTACTGTCAACAGTCTGCTAGCAACCAAGCAGACTGGGCTAACACATACACTACTAACAATCCAAATTGGAATGGTCCGCATGTAAACTTTATCGCTAGCGCAACAGAATTAGATATTCAAGGTCATGACTCCAGTAGAGCAGAAATACAAGAATTTAGAGCAGATTATGGGCACAATTTCCCTTATGTTGATGATATTGATCAGGATAATATGGATAAATGGGGTATTCCAGGAACTCCTGCCTACTTCCTAATCCAGCCAGACGGTATAGTTGCTTGGAATTCCGAAGACAATTCAAAGACTCTCGCTGGAGCCATTGAAGAACTCACACCCAAGGAAGGTGCTTAAGTGCTAGATAATTTACTGATTGGAGCTTACTTGATTCCGACATTATTCGGTCTATTCCTGCTTTCTCCAATGGGGCGCTCGGCCGCAGATTCTTTGTCAAGTCGATTTGAAATTTTATCGACTGTGCGCGGGCAAATTACTGCAGGTCTGCAGATTATCACCTTCTTCGGCTTTGCAGTTTCAGCTCAAACGTTTTGGATATCTTCCAAAATCAGCGAAGGAGGAAATTTCTGCACATCATCAACAGTCTTCTCTTGCGATGACTTGTTGGGTAATAATGATTTGAATGTTGATCCGTTCTTTGGATTCTCATGGGGCTTCATTGGAATGGTTGTCAACGCTTTCTTGTTATTCATGGTGCTGGTCATCAAGAACGATCCAAATGGAGAGTATACTCAACGTTTCATTCAACTAGGAACCCTAATTACCGGAGCAGGTATTCTCGTTATATTGCTACTTGTTTCCTATGAGATTGAAGAAGGTAAAATTTGTCTTTATTGCACTACTGCCCATATTGCAAATATTGCCGCATTAATCGGTTTCCTTAGACTTAGGAAACTTCACGATGATAACGCTGCATGGAAAGCGACCTCAACTACATAACTGGTGATATTGTGAACTCGGAAACCAGGATCTGGTCGATAATCACTACCTTGTCACTAGCAGCAATATTGGTGTTGCTAGCCCAGCAATATGGCGGTGACTTGTTTAGTCAATCTGCGGATGAATCTTCAGAGAATGATGAAATTATACTAGCTAGCACCGCTGATGACCCGGATCCTATTGCCCAAAACTGCCTAGACCATTCTGGTTTAGCAAGACATGACCATTCAAATCTCAACATATACATCAATGGAGTTGAAAAGGCTATTCCATCTTCAATTGGCATCAACACAGAAGTTTGCAACCAAGAAGGTGGCAATATGCATGCAGTCCATACTCATGACGCTTCAGGTAGACTACACATTGAATCAAACGAAGACATCGATATTCCAATTGGCGTTTTTTTTGATATCTGGGGTGTTCACTTTAACGAAACCGGCATTTTTGATTATCGAGTAAATTCAACCCATGAATTGATCATGACCATTGATGGAGTTGCAAACTACGACTTTGATGATTATCTACTAGTTGACGGTAGAGAGATTGCTGTTGTCTATCAAGAACGTGCTGTTTAAGGAACAAACATCCCTTCAAACAAGGCAGCATCGGTAGTTCCAGAGGTTTGTTTCATCTTAACTACTGTAATGTCTATGCTTTCAACAGATGTACTGTACATCCGTCTAACCTCATGAAGTAGGCTTCTTTGAGCATCTTGCAAATCTTCGCCATACACTACAGTCATGTGGTGAAATTTTTCTTGGTTGACTACTGCGATATATTCAACATACCATTCTTTTAGAGGTTCATCCTCTTGCCACGAAACATCTTCCCATGATTCTTCCATGTTAATACATAGTCACGGTAGGTTATCAAGTATTTGGTCCAACGCTCATTAAAATTACCGTTATACGGTAATTATTAGCCGATTATAGGATTATTCAAGAAGTTTTACGTTCATAAATTGCCCATAATATCCCTATTGAAATCAGGGAAATAACTACTATTGAAAGATAATCATCGGTATCATCAATCGTGATGTCTCGGTAAGCAAATTCCACTAACCCTAAGTTTTCTCCTAGGGCAGAATTGTTTGCTAGTTCATTTTCGGTTGATTCATGAATCAATACTAAACTAAACTTCTCACTATTGTTAAACGTGACAGAAAAGTTACTTGAACAATTATCGCTACTTGCCGCTGTAAAACCAAGACTTTGGGTTATGTTATTTTGCATCAAATTACACGTAGCAACTCCAGTTACTACCCTGTCTCGATAATCACCTGCAGGATTAATAAAGCCTTCAGGAACTTTTAGTTCATGTTTCATCAAGATGAATGTCACTTGAGTATTATATTCAACGGACACTGGATTAAAGTTGGTGATTTTTGCAGTGTATTGGTCTAAATTTTTATTTATGTTAAATCCTAACTGAGAATATTGTTGGTTTTCTGTTTCTTTCTTCAAGATGTCTTTTTGGACATCAGGCCATGAATTTGGACCTACTCTAACTTCCCCACCTTCCACCACAAAAGCGGGTGTTGACCCCAACTCGGGATTAATCATTTTCATACGGTTAATTCGATGGCTAGCAGCCTCAGGTTGAAAAGCGTCCTCGCCATCATTAGGGTGATAAGTTACGATGCTAATTCTAGATCCGTGTGAATCGGCAACTTGTTGTAAATAGGGGTCAATCTCGGCACAGCTAGTACACCATGTTGCACTCAATTCTTCAACTAGAATAGTTCGACCGCCAAGGACGTTAATTTCTCCTTCCCACTGACTTGGATGTTCTTTAATTACTGCAGTAACGTTTGAACTCTGCATGGAT